>QHYL01000408.1 GCA_003224105.1 Acidobacteriota bacterium
GAGAATCCCAGGCTCGCGGTTTACGTTCACAAACTGGGCGCGCCGCACATGATTGACCCCTCGAAGCTCCTGGCAAGCGCGGCGCGGCTCTGGCCGGACACTTTGCAGCAACTTTTCGGCGAAGCCGTGCCGGTGCCAGCGGAAAATTTTCGCATCCTGGAAGGCGGAGAGACGATTCAACTCGGCTCGCGCAAAATCGAAGTGGCCTACACGCCGGGGCACGCTTCGCATCACGTCAGCTATTTCGAGGATGCCGAAGGAGTGGCTTTCGTGGGCGACACCGCAGGGATAAAGATCGAAGGACACTCCTACGCGATGCCCGCGACTCCGCCTCCGGACATTGACCTGAAGATCTGGGACGGGTCCTTCACGGCGATTTTGGAACGCAAGCCGAAGCGGCTGTTCCTGACACATTTCGGGTTTTCCGAGAATCCGGCGGCGCACCTCGCGCAATTCCGCGAACGACTGCACCGGTGGATGGAGATGACGGAGAAAATTCTTCAGTCGGCTTCGAGCGATGAAGCCGCGTTGGAATCGTTCATGGCTGCGGCGCGGGCGGAAATAAGCGAACACCTGCCTCCGGAAGATATCGAGCAGTACGCTCAGACTGCGGGCCTGAATCTTTCGTTCCTCGGACTTGCCCGCCACGCCCGCAAGCGGGCGCAGGCGGCGTCGTGAAGGAAAGTGGCAGTTCACGGTTGACAGTTCACAGTTAACAGTCAGAAACAACGCGGGGTTCTGGATGATCTTTATGACGAGTTGGTTAGGCGGCTGAACCTGTTGAGCCGGAGGAGGAGACTTCGGTGGGGCCGGTGGTGCTGGGAGCGGGATCGGGCGGAGGCGTCTCGAAGGCCTGGAGGCGCGCGGCGAGAACTTCCGCGAGAAGGTCCACTAGTTTTTTTGCGGCGCTGCCGCCGGGATCTTTTTCGGGGTTGTACTGGGCCACGTCGAGGCCCAGAAGATTCTTGTGCCTGGCGAATTCGAGGAGCGCGGCGCGAACGTCTTCGAAGCGCAAGCCGCCGCTGCCCGGGACGTTGACAGCGGGAAAATCTTCCTGAGCGATGACGTCGGTATCCAGATGAAGCACAAAGTCGTGCGCTTCGGCGTGCATGTGGGAAAGAGCTTCCTGCGCCGCGCGCGCGCCGCCCTTGAATTGAATGTCTCCCGCATAGTCGTGGCGCATGGGGGACTTGGCCAGATATTCCTGCTCGGGAGGATCGAGCCGTTGGAGGCCGAAAAGCGTGATATCCGGCTCGCGCACAAGAGGCGTCTCTCCCCAGAAGCGCACCAGCTCCGGGGCGCCTCGGCCCAAAATGTGGGCGACGACCATGCCGTCAATACGGCCGGAGGGCGTGGACGCAGGCGTGTTCAAGTCGGCATCGCGATCGAACCAAAGCAGGCTGAGATGATGGTGATAGCGGCGCGCGGCGGACAGAAGGCCAATCACCTGCGCGCAATCGCCGCCAAGCACCAGCACCAGGGCGCCGCTTTTCACCGCTAATTCCGCGCGCAGCTTCAGGTCGTTGAGGCCGGCGACGATTTCCGCGAGATTGCGGGCGCGGCGATGCTCTTCATCGTCGGCAAAGAGGCGTGGGGCGCAGTCGCCGTGGTCCATGACTTCGTAACCGGCGGACTGGAGGCGCTCGACGAGTCCGGCGGCGCGCAAGGCGGCAGGCGCTTTTTCGCTTCCCAGGGAAAAGGCGGCGGCGCTGGACGGCGCGCCAATCAAGGCAATCTTCTTCGGCTGACGGACGATTTTGACCGCCAAGGTGTCACTCCTTGTACAGAGTACAGAGTTTCCGACTGCCGCGCGGATATTACCGTGACCGGAACGGAGAAAATTCACAGGAGGAGATTTTCCGGTCCTGCGCGGCGTCCCCTTGCCGGGAACGTCGACTACAAACTCTTAGCGGCGCGGCGCCGGCGCGATGGTCGCCAATTCCGGAGGCAGGGTGAAGCGTACATCCTCGCGGATTAAATCCAAATCGCGCTGATCGGTAAAGCCGAATTCGGCGAGGCGCTGGCTGACTTGCTCGACCAGGACTTCGGGAGCGGAGGCGCCCGCCGTGAGGCCCACGCGGGAGACGCCTTGCAACCAGCGCACATCAATGTCGGTAGCCGAGTCGATCAGTTTGGCTTGGACGCCGCGGCGTTGCGCCACTTCCACCAGGCGGTTGGAGTTGGAGCTGTTCGGCGAACCGACGACCAGGATGAGGTCCACGTCCTTGGCGACCTGCTCGACAGCTTCCTGGCGATTTTGCGTGGCGTAGCAAATATCGTCGCTGGCCGGACCCTGGATGGCGGGGAATTTCTGGCGGAGCCGCGCCACGATTTCCTGCGTGTCGTAAAGGCTCAAAGTCGTCTGCGTCAGGAATGAGAGTTTTTGCGGATCTTCGACTTCGAGGGCGTCCACCGCGGCCACGGAATCCACGACGACGGTGCGGTCGGGAGCCTCGCCGGAAGTACCGATGATTTCCTGGTGGTCCTTGTGGCCGATGAGGATAATGGTGCGCTTTTCGCGCGCAAACTTGAGGGCTTCGAGATGGACTTTGGTGACCAACGGGCAGGTGGCGTCAATGACTTTCAGCTCGCGCGCCCTGGCTTCATCGCGGACGGTGGGAGGCACGCCGTGGGCGCTGAAAACCAGCACGGCGCCGTGCGGGACTTCTTCAATGGCTTCCACGAAAATGGCGCCGCGGCGGCGAAGCTGCTCGACGACGTAAGTGTTGTGAACAATTTCATGGTGCACATAGACCGGAGAGCCATAAGCTTCCAGAGCCAGTTCGACGATATCCACGGCGCGGACCACGCCGGCGCAAAAGCCGCGCGGCCTCACGCGGAGCAATACCTTTCCATTGCCATTGTGTTGGTTCTGCATTGTCACCCTAGTTTACTGCAACCCCGAGAACTCTATCATACCTCAGCGGCTCGCCCGAGGGCACGCCCGATTCGTCAAATTTTGACTTCGCGTTTGATTTCACTTTGATTTTCACTTTGCTTCCACAAAGGGAACGTTACGCATCGCCAACACGCAATTTCCGGCAAAAAGAAAGGATGACTTTCAGGCAAAAGATAATGAAGTTGTCAAGAGTTCGGACAGCAGGGAGCGAATAAGCGTCGAAAAAGGGCCAAACTGCGCCTCGTTCCAAGTAATCTTTACAGGCCTCGTGAAAATTGCACTCTCTTGCAAACCTTCTCATTTTCATACATTGGCTCGCAACACTAGAATTGTGCGGCACTTACAAGACTGGACCTTTTGGCACCTTAGAAGCACAATGTCACGGTGCCTAGCTACCTCAAGCCTCTATGTCCCCCAACATTGGAGGTTTTTAACTACGGTTCCCGGAACCGGGCGTGGAGTCCCTGCAAGTCCAACCTCCAGCAAGATGAGTAAATGACTTTTGAGGTAGGAGACTCATGAACCCAACGATCTTGCTTGTGGACGTAGCTTCGGCGGAACGTGAAAACTGGAAGGCGTTCCTTGAAAATCAAAGATACGATGTCTATACAGCAGAGACCGGGGAATCCGCCCGTCAACTGTGCCTGCAGCTTCAACCGGACCTGGTCCTCCTTCACGATCATCTTCCTCAAGTCCGCGGTCCGGAACTTTGCCGGCGCCTGAAACAAGATCCCCTCAATCAACTCACGCCGGTGGTGCTCATCTCCTCCGCGCCAACTCCCATAGAACTGGAACAGGGCCGTGAAGCGGGCGCGGCGGATTTCTGGGGCCTGCCGTCTTCGCTGGGCGAAGGGCTGGGGCGGATCCAAACACTGTTGCGGCTCAAGAGCTACATTGATGAACAGGCAAAGTCCGTGGTGCTGTCCCTGGCGCGCAGCATCGAAGCGAAGCATTGCTTGACAGACGGGCATTCCGACCGCCTTGCAGAATACGCCATGCAACTGGGCGAAAGCCTGAACCTGAGCGAGGAAGATTTGGAGGAACTGCGTCTTGGCTGCCTGCTTCATGACATAGGAAAAGTGGCTGTACCGGACAGCATTCTTCTGAAGCCGGGACGCCTGAACCCGCAAGAAACTGAGATCATGCGCCAGCACCCCATTACTGGAGAGCAAATCTGCGCGCCGTTGAAGTCGCTCCGGCCGATTCTTCAGATCATCCGGCATCACCACGAGCGAATGGATGGAACCGGCTACCCCGACGGCCTGTATGGCGGAGAAATTCCGCTGAAGGCGCGCATCCTGCAAGTGGCGGACGTGTATGACGCGCTGATCAACGACCGTCCGTACCGCGAAGCCCTTTCCTCGGAGGAAGCGCTGGAAATTCTTCGCCAGGAAGCTATACAGGGGTGGATTGACGCTTCTCTGGTTGGCAAGTTCACGCGCATCTGCCAAATGGGCGATTATCTGCCGGGCCGAGGCCGATCCATGCTGGCTTCCTACTACGTGTAAGAGAGCCGGATTCTTCACGACTATTCTTTCGTCACCATAAAAGCAGACGAAGTGTCCAATTTGGCGCTGGTTGTTTTCGCATGCGGACGTAAGATTCCGTTCCCATGCTCACGGAAATGGTGGTTGCAGCGATTGTTCTAGAAGGCCGGCAAGTACGGCTGGAGCCGCTGCGCGAAGATCATCTGGCGGGACTTGCCGCAGTGGGGCTGGACGAGGAATTGTGGCGCTGGATTCCGTCGCCCGTACGAACGGCCGAGGAAATGGCGGCCTACATTGGGATCGCGCTTCGGGAGCAGAACCAAGGTGTGTCGCTGCCCTTTGCGCTCGTGGAACGGGGGACGGGACGGCTGATTGGAAGCACGCGCTACGGCAACATCGATCGCACAAATCACCGCGTGGAAATCGGCTGGACCTGGGTGGGGCGCGAATGGCAGCGAACCGCGATCAATACAGAGGCAAAATACTTGCTGCTGAAGCACGCGTTTGAGACGCTGGGCTGCATTCGCGTGGAATTGAAAACGGATTCGCTGAACGAACGCTCGCGCGCGGCGATTCTGCGGATTGGCGCGCGAGAAGAAGGCACCTTCCGGAATCACATGATCACCGCGAGCGGGCGCATCCGTCACACGGTTTACTACAGCATTGTGGATTCGGAATGGCCCTCGGTGAAAGCCCGCTTCGAGGCGAGACTAAAATTCTGAGAGCCGTTGAGTCAGGGAGCCGCGCTTGAAATGCGGCTCTATCTTTTTACGCAACACCTGGCTATTCGGCCAGCGTTTTAAGCCCTCTACCAAGTTAAAATCAGCTACATCTTCAGAGTCACGCAGTCTTAGGGAGCTTGGGGTCTCCGCACGAAAAGATTTTATGGTGAGTTTGTCCAACCCGACCAACCGACGGCGCAGCGAGCGCGTGATGTTGCGTATGCGCCTCAGCGTCATTGCGGAAGACACAGCACGCAAACGCCAGCAGTACGAGGCCATGACCCAGGTCGTCAACGCGCACGGCGGGCTCATGAAAATACAAGCGGAGCTGCACGTCGGTCAGCCAATGCTGCTGATCAACCTACAGAACAAAGTCGACCAAAAGTGCCGCGTGGTGCGCATAGACGACACGGCAGAAGGAGACTTCGCGGTGGCCTTCGAGTTCGACGCCCCCAACCCCAAGTTTTGGCCAGTGGTTTTTCCGCCAGAGGACTGGGTTGCTGTACCCGCCTGAGCAAGGCGAATCCTCCGCCGAGCGCGCAACTCCTTCCCATTTCCCGTGTTCTATAGAGTGGTAACGGTGTCCGTTCGGAGGGCGCTCTCATGGCGCATTGGAAGATGACATCCAGAAAATCCGCGCTTTTGGCGGTTTCGGCCTTATTTTGCGGATTCTTGCTGGCTGGTTGCGACGACTACGTCCAGATCACTCGCGATCCCGACGTTCGCATACCCAAACTGGCCACTTGGGCGTGGCGCCCCACGCCGGAACCCAACAAGGCGCGGGAGCGCGACTCCCGGCCTGTCATTTCGCGGGACGTGATTTCCCGCAATGAGACCGTGGAGCGCGACACCAACGCCGACAATGAGATGGTCCGCCAGCGCGTGAAGACGGCCATCGAACAAACGCTCGCTTCCAAGGGGCTGAATCAGATCAGCGACCCCAAGGCTGCTGATTTTCTTGTGGACTATCACTTTGCGGTGGAGCGGCGCAACGCCACGGTTCCGGTCGCTTATGGCGGTTACCCGGGTGTGGTGTGCGGGCCGTATGGCTGCTGGAATAGCTGGGGCTGGGGACCGACGGTGGTCGGATACGAGCGCATTCGCTTCCGCGCCGGAACCATTGTGTTTGACTTCATCCAGCAGTCCACGAAGCATCTCGTCTATCGCGCTGTCGGCGAAAAGCGTGTGCACTACAACACCTTCACGCTCACTCAGGATGATATCAATGGCTTGGTCCATCATCTTTTGAGAGACTTGCGGACCCGCTAGTAGCCTAGGAAGTTTCCGCCTGACAAACCGCAAACTTCGAAGAAAACAGCCGCTCTTTACGTTCCGGCCTTTCCTTCCTATCCTGTTATTCCATGTCCGGCAAAGCACAAGTTGTCTTAATCACTGGCACAAGCAGCGGCTTCGGGCGCCTGATTGCGGAAACGCTCGCGCGCAAGGAATTTCATGTTTTCGCAACGATGCGGAACACGAAAACGCGGAACGCCGCCGCGGCCCACGAACTGGAGCAACTTGCTCAGCACGAATCCCTGAATTTGCAGGTTCTCGAGCTGGACGTGACGCAGGACTCTTCGGTAGAGCAAGCGGTGAACGAAGTAGCCGCCAAGTGCGGGCGCATCGACGTGCTGGTGAACAATGCCGGCTACGGCATCATGGATTTATCCGAGACGGTGACGGTCGCGCAGGCGCAACGCCAGTTGGACGTGAATTTCTTCGGTGTGCTGCGCATGAATCGCGCGGTGCTTCCGGTCATGAAGCGCCAACGCAGCGGCCTCTTGCTGCATGTCAGCAGCGGCGGGGGACGTCTGGCGATTCCTGGCATGGGCTTATATTGCGCCAGCAAGTTCGCGATGGAGGCCCTGGCAGAGACCTACCGCTACGAACTCGCGTCGCAAGGAATTGATTCCGTGATTCTCGAGCCGGGCGCGCACTCGACGCCCATCGCGGACAAGCTCGAATCGGGAGAGGATAACGAACGCAAGGCAGGCTATGGAGAAATGGCCAAAGTACCCGCTCAAGTTCTTCAATTAATTCGCAACTCGCGCGCCAACGCGCAGCAAATTGCGGACAAGGTGCTGGAAATCATCGAAACTCCCGCGGGGCAGCGGAAGCTGCGGTATCGCGTCGGGCCGGGCGGGCCGGGAGTCGAACGCATCAACACACTGACTGACGAGATTCAAGCGGAACTGCTGGAAGCATTTGGAATTACGGCTGCCGCAAAATTCAAAGCGCCGGGCGGAAGCGCGGACTAGACCACCTTTTGTTCTGATCGAGCGCGCATCTTCCCTTTCGCATCAGGGAAAAGCGGCAAAAGCTAAGGCAGAAGACCGAACACGGCGACGCTATTCGGCGTTCCCACGTACACTCTTCCATTAGCCACCACCGGCGTGATGAATTTGTTGCCACTAAAACTGTCGCGGCTGTTGACGGCCTGATTGGAGTCGTAAAGCTCCTTGGTCAAGTCGGTAGCGTCGTAAGCAAAAAGAATGGCGCCACTATTTTCAATGGCCCACACAATGCCGTTGCTTGCACCGTTGGCAGAAACGGTGGGCGTCGCGCCGGGGTATCCGAAAACGTGCGTGGACTGCGATGCCGGGACGCTCGCGAGTTTGGCATTGGTTATTGGAAAGGCTTTCAGCGAGTCGCCGACAGCGGCCAGGTAGACCGTACCATTGAAATAGGCCGGCGCAGAAAACACCGCCCCCGGCATGGATATCTGCTGATAAATCTGGTTGGCATTCGTGTTGAATTTTCCCATGTTGTCGCGGTCTGCCACATAAACAATGGAGTCTTTCCCGCCCCCCAGAGCCAGATGCCTGGTTGCTCCACCGGCATCTTTCATGCCGGGAAGCAGTAAGGTGCCGCCAGAACCCAGATCCTGGTCAGCGTTGGATTCCGCCACTGTGTTTTGAGGAGTGAAGTAGTCCGCGAGAGCGAGACCGCCGCCCGTCGAGAGCTTGACGAAGCAGTTTCCGCAATCCTTATTGGAAGGAAAACCCTGGGCGGTAAGGGTGGTGTCAAAAGTTCCATTGCCTACAAGAAAGAAAATGTTCCCAGACGAATCAGCGGCCGGCGCCGTTCCAGACATCCAGATGCCGCCATCGCTGCCGTTGGGCACGAGATTCAAGACGCTGGTCTGCGCAAGAGTGCCGGCGCTGAAAGCGATGACCCAGGAGGTGTAGGCCCCCTGGTCGCAATGAGATCCCCAGGTGGTCACGATGGTCCCGTTAATTTCCAGCAGTCCGGGACGCTCGAGATATTGGCCAGGATCGAAGACCACGTTTCCTCCCGAGCTGCCTGCGCCGGTTCCCGGGTAGGTGGCGGCGATGGTCTTTGGCCCGCCAAGAAGTTCCTGGCCCGTCGTCAGGTCCAGCGCGTGAATGCGCTGGAAATATTGACCGGCCCCGTTTTTGGAAGCAGCAATCACGTACATCGCGCCTCGGGAACGGTCGATCACTGGCGTGGAAGTGATGCCAATCTCCGGTGTCACTTGGAAGCAGCCGTGATCGTCGCTGGGAGATTCGCCACTGGCGAGCAACGATACTTTCCAGATGGGCGCGCCTGCTCCAGCACTGTCTGCATCAAACGCATAAACGCTGTCGTGCTCCGTGGCGACGTAGAGCACATTTTTCTTGCCCTGGCTCGCGGTATTGAGGTTGGAAAGATAAAGCGGCTGGGCGTCTACTTTGCCGTCCACGGCGAACTCGCCCAGCTTGCCGAATTTCGTGGAGTTCACGTTAGTCAGCGTCAACGCTGTTTCGTTCAAGTTCTGCCCGGTGCGCTGGTTGTCGTAATGATAGGTGACGACGTCCGCGCTGGACGGAGGCCCTGGCGGCCTGCCGCTGAGAACGGGACCCAACGAACTGCAGGCTCCCAGCAAAATCGCTATCCAAATGAGCCCAAGCGATGAACGAATGAGGAGTCGTGACATGCACTGTACCTCTGGAGTCGTGCGGGGCTGGAGAAAGGGGCCTTTGAATCTGCGCAACAGAAAGACACACTGCTTAGTCTGATTCAGCAACTCGTAAAATCGTTGACCACGCTGGCATGCGACGCAATCGGGCAAACACCCGAGTTACCAATCCTTCCCCTTGCTTGTGCTCGTTCAGAATGACTGGTGGCACTCGGTAGAGTGTCACTAATCCACTGGACGAGTACATTCCCTTGCTCAGTGGTCGCTTCCCTTTTATTCTCATTGTCCCCATGGTGCTGAAAGATCAAGTCGCGCTCATCACCGGGTCGGGCCGGGGCATCGGCCGGGCCATCGCGCATTTGTTTGCAAAAGAAGGCGCCGCCGTGTTTCTCACCGCGCGTACAGAAAAGGAACTCGCCACGGCTGCGAAGGAAATCGCGGAGAACGGCGGCCGGGCCGAATATGCGATGGCGGATTTGACGCAAGATGCCGCGTGTAATCACGTTGTCGCCACCGTCCGCGAAAAATTCGGCAAAATCGATATCCTGGTGAACAACGCCGGGCACTATGGCCCCGTAGTTCCGGTGGAAGAATATCCGGTTGCGGACTTCGACAAGGTCATCGCCATCCATTTGCGCGCAGCCTTCCTGCTGTCGAAGCTGGTCCTGCCGGAAATGTACGCGCGCGGTTCCGGCGTAATCCTGAACATTTCGAGCCTTTCGGCGAAAGCGGCATACTCGTGGGGTTCTGCCTATGCCGCAGCAAAAGCTGGAATGCTCGGCCTGACGCGAGTGACGGCCGCGGAAGCGGCACGCAAAGGGGTTCGCGTCAACGCGATTTGTCCCGGGCCGGTCACAGAAACGCAAATGTCGAAAGAATTGGGCGCGGTCCTGGCAAAGAAAATGGGCGTCAGCCCCGAAGAGCAATTAGCAGGCTTCCTGAACGGCCTGCTGCAAGGCCGCGCACAGACCGCCGATGAAATTGCGCGCGCCGCGCTGTTCCTCTGTTCCAAGCAGTCCAGCGCCATCACCGGCCAATCGATCAACGTGGACGGCGGCGTAGCGTTTTACTGAAGCTTCGGCAACAAATCCGAGAGTTTAAATTGCGCAGTCAATCGTTTTACTCTGCCGGATGACGCCGCGCTCGTCTGTGACTGCCGCGTAGCCACAAGATTTGTCGGTCGTGTCTTCCAGGAGGGCGTCATACGCTTTTCCATCAGCGGTCACATCTAGCCTCAACGACCAGCCAGAGAGGTCTACCTTGAACTCGTCGCTTGCAGCGAGCTCATCGCTGGTTGCGTAAGCGCCATGCTTCGTCTTGTAACGGAATTCGGCCGTATTGAGTGCCCGCACGAGCTTGATTGCCGTCATGTGCCTGGCACGATCAGAGTCAGGAGATGTCGGTGGCGCGTCCTGACTGCGCAGCGCTCCACCAGTCGTTACCACCAGGGCTAGCAAACCAAT
The DNA here is from genome assembly GCA_003224105.1 of Acidobacteriota bacterium. Lineage (GTDB taxonomy): Bacteria > Acidobacteriota > Terriglobia > Acidiferrales > UBA7541 > Acidiferrum. Next base: position 10,491 of record QHYL01000408.1, read on the forward strand.
CGATAAGAGAATGAATTTTTTCTGCATGGCGAAGCTCCTTAGAAGATGAGATTCATCTCGCAATCCGATCTGGCGCGCTCAGCCGGGGTGGTGCACCTCAAGGTAGGCTACGGAAGCGGAAGTAGGTGGTCAAGTGGCCACTAGCTAGCGCAGTTCGTTCTTGTAGACCGCTCCGCCCTTCATCACAAACTTCACTTTTTGCAGTTCCGTGATGTCCTTCAGTGGATCGCCGCTGACCGCCACGAGGTCCGCCCATTTCCCGGCTTCGACAGTTCCCGCTTTGTCGCCCCAGCCAAGAAGCTCCGCGGCAACAGACGTCCCCGTGTGAATCGCCTGCATCGGGGTCATTCCGTATTGCACGTAATATTCAAATTCTTTCGCTTGATTCACTTTTTTCCAGTCGAAGCCTCCGGCGTCCGTACCCAGCGCAATCTTCAGGCCTTTCTTCATCGCCTTTCCAAAATTCTCGCGCTGCAGGTCCGCCATCTTCTGCCAATTCCCGCCGCGGCCCGGCGCCACATACAACCCGACTGTCAGCGTCGGCACCCAATAAACTCCTTTCCGCGCTATCTCGTCCATCAGCGCGTCGGTCAGGCCATCGCCGTGCTCAATGGTGTCCACGCCCGCGCGGAGCGCAGCCGCAATCCCGTCGCTGCCAATCGCATGTGCTGCCACTTTCTTTCCCAGCCGATGCGCCTCGTCCACAATCGCTTTCGCTTCTTCGTCCGTGAAGTTCACCATGCTGTGCAGCACCCCGTCCGCTTCAAAATGGTAACGCCTGTCCGAGTAGTATTTGATCCAGTCCGCGCCGTACATCGCCTCTTCGCGCACCGCCTTGCGCGCTCCTTCCACGCCGTCGACGTATTGCACGCCCGTCGGCATTTTCAGTTCCCACGAATAACCCAGCAGCGGATACATCCCCGTCGGCGTCATGGCCCGCGTAGCCACTTGCATGCGCGGGCCTGGCACTTCGCCGTTGTTGATGGCCGTCTTCACGTCTACGTCCGCGTACATTGCGCCCTCGGTTTCCAGGTCGCGCATCGCCGTGAAGCCGTGCGACAGCGCAATTTCCGCATTGCGCGCGGCGAGAATCGCGCGATAAGGAATCGATTGTTTCAGCAACTGTTCGTCGTATTCCGCCGGCGTCACATCGCCCTGCAGAAGAACATGAGTGTGTACGTCCATGAACCCCGGCAGCACCGTAGCTTTCGAGAGATCGATGACTTCCGCTCCAGCAGGCGCGCTTCCGCCCGAAGTAACCGATACAATCTTGTCGCCCTCAATTAGAATGAGCGCGTTCTCCACCGGCTTATCGCTCTTTCCATCGATCAATTTGCCCGCGCGAATGGCCACCCGGTGCGGCGCCTGACCGGCTGCAAGAATGGGAATGAGCAGGCTCGGCAAAACAAAGGCAAGAAAGCGGCGCATGGGGATTCCCTCCTCCCGAGCCAAGCCTATCAGAGACTCTCTTTTTCGTCGCCTGCCATAAAAACTTTTAAGCCCGGCCCGATTGCTGCGCTACTAAAATCGCGGGAATCATTCGACAAGCACGCCGCGTTCGGCTAACATCTGCGTTTCGGGCCCCCAGTAACGGCAAGAAGGAGCGGCAAACTCCCCCCGGTAAGCAAACCGCTCCGAACACCACGGGAAATCCAGGCGGCGTTGCCAGGGAGAAGTCGTGAGCCAATCGTCTCTTGCAAGGACTCCTGATAATCTTGTGAAAGAAGAATCGCGCCGCAGCACGCGCATCGAGCGGTCCGTTCCGCTGATTGTCTTCGGGCAAACCCGCTTGGGCGAGCCGTTTGTCGAAAGAACCGTCTCCACCAGCGTCAACCTTCATGGGTGCCGCTATCCTTCGCGGCACGATTATGGCGTGGGGACCTGGGTGACGCTGCAAGTCGTCGGGCTGAACGTGGAGCCTGCTCCGCCGGCGATTCGCGCCAGGGTGCGTTCGATTCATGTGTCGCAAAGCACGCGCGAATTGCAGCAGGTGGGAGTGGAGCTGGAGATTCCCGCCAATGTCTGGGGCATTGTTACCCCGCCGCAAGACTGGTTGGGGGCCGAAGAAATGACCAGCTCTATGCCTCAATTCTCTGCGATTGCGGGGTCCGAGATCGAACCCGCTGCAACCGCCATCGACGCCGCGATGCTGGAGTCCGAAGAGCCCGCTTCGGAGCCCGAGCACAAGTTGGCCGACGTGGCCACTTTTCCTTCTCCCTCCCCCGTAGCCGCAAAACCTTCTGGGCCGACGCTTACCGAGGCTCCCAAGCCGCAACGCGTCGTCATTACTCCCGATGGGCTTATCAACGTTCTTCAGGGAAAACTACAACAAGCCGCCGAGAAGGCCGTGCAAACCGCGGTTGCCAAACAACTGGACGAAGCCGTGCGCAACGCCTTGTCGGCTATCGACGAGGTCAAACAGTCCAGCATCCAGGAAGTTCAGGAGCTTTTCCCCACGCGCGTGGAAGCCGCCACTACCGGAATGACCACCAAAGATGAGATCGCCGCAGTGACGGCCTCGGTGATCGGAACCCATTGGAAAGAAGAAATGGAGAAATACCGCGGCCACGCCGAGGAGTTAACGCAGAGGCTTGCGCAGCAGGCCGCGGACCTGAAACGCGAGCTCGACCGCTGCCAGGAATTCTTGGGAAAAATGAGCAGCGAACTTGAGCCCAGGGTTCAGGCCCGGCTCAACGAAGCCGTGGCATACGCGACCAAGGCATTCGACGGCGCAGCCGCCCAAACCGTGGACCGGCGTTACGAGCGTCTGCTGGAAAGTACGCAGTCCCTCCTGAAAGAAGCGCTCTTGAAGCTGGACGCGCGCTCGGCGGAAGCGCAGGCTTCGGTGCAAGGGGTCTTGAACTCGATTCTGGCAAATTTACAAGGGCAAGCCGAATCGCAAATGAATGTCATTCTTTCGGAAACCAAGGATCGCGCCGCCTCCGCCCTTTCTTCTCTGGACGCCGAGAGCCGTGCCGCCTGCGAAGCGCGCCGCCAAGCCCTCGAAGCGGATGTGGCCCGCGCCGCCGAACGCTCTACCGATCAATTCCGCAAAGGCATGAAGGCGTTCCTTTACTCGTGTTTAGTGGCCGCCGTCAGCGCCGTGGATGAGCACTCGAAATCCACACTCGAGAGCCTCACCAAGGATAACGGGAAGTCCTTGCATGAAGGTCGCGAGCCGGGCAACGGAGGCAACGGCACCACAAATCCCGAAAGCCCGGAAATACTCCCCGCGCCGGACCCTGATCCGTTCACCCATTAAGCTTGGAAGAATTTCACCCAAACGAAAAGGCCAGCCGCTCTCTCTTAGGACGGCTGGCCCTTTTGTTTTCCCTGATTGCAGAACTTCCGCCACTCCTGAAGGAGGCAGGAGCGAGCGTTCTGCCTGTGCTCTGGCTGAGACCAGAAACCTGTTTTTCAGTTCGCGGGCTGCTCCGAACCCGGACGCCGGAACGGACGGCGCGCTAGCTCCTCGACGCTATAAATCCCATGGCGCACCGCCACCACGACAGGATGCCGGCTATCCGCCACACGATCCACGGTCACGGCCCAGGCACGGTGCAGGGTATAAAGGCTGATGATGACCCCGGCAACAGCCAGGAATCCCATGACGAACAGCGCAAAGGCGGCCAACAGTTCGCGCACGAAATAGAGTTGCAGGGCGCCGATGACTCCCAGCAGCCACCACATCCACTTCCGGTCCTTATCCCGCTTCCTTGACTTGATTTGACTGCCATCACCACTCATGGACTTCCCCCGGTTCCTAAAAAGGCCTTAGTTCACTGACATTAGATGCTGCAACCTGACCTAACGGGCATGTGTGCAATACCTGTACCATTAGACACCTGCCAGCACATGAGAATCGATGGTACAGTAGTCACATTTTAGGCTCTAAACCAGTCTCCTAGTACCCGATTCTGTGCATTTTTTCCACTGTAAGCCTATGAAGGTAAATTACTTATGGCAGTATACACTTTCGCCATTGTTTTCGCCAGGTTTTCCCTGTACTGCTGTGGAAAACCTGCCCTGTCGTACAGGGAGTTTTTCTTCCTGCGAAGGGTAGTGATTGGGCGCACCCCGGCATGTCATCCGGCCCCCAATTGGGGGCCGAAGGCAACTCCTGAGGTATGTTAACTCTAGCGAATTCCAAGAAAGGTGATGCTAATTATGGAGTTACTGGTCTAGGTCAAGAACTGGTGCAGGGACGTATTGAAGGTCGGCCGGTACTCAGTTTCCCTTTAAGGCATATCCGAGGTCAAAGGGCAGCTTCCCTTCCACGCGGAGAACTTTCACCGAGCTATTGATGGCATACACGTCGATGATTCCCGCGGCTCCGGGCGTCGCCTCCACGGTGCGCAGCAAATCCTCATCATTGTCCACGATCTTCACCGTCAGCCGGGATTCATTCAGCTTCGCGATCAAAGCTTTAACCTCGCCCGGTGCGGCGCCAAACAGTTTTTGTGCTACCACGTGCATTTCTGGAGACTCCGGATCCCTCATCACCAGGGTGAAGTTCTTTCCATCCGGCCACGTTTTCTGCGTGCCTTTGCAAAGCCTAGTTAGATCCGCCAGGGGAACATCCGTCAGCTTGCTCCCCGCGGAAACCACCACGGCCAGGTTCTTGATTCCCGCAAGCGCTACGCCCGCGGGTACCAGCAAGAAGCACAGAATGGCAGCAGTTCGTAATGCCTTTGGGATTTGATATCGCTTCATAGTCCATTCTCACCTTAGATGGTTTCCGGGCAGTATGTTCACTCGCAGTGCGCCTTGGCAAGCATCCCTTTCAAAGCGTGTGTCCAACCTTACGCTTCCCGCCGCACGCACTTGCGCCCGTCCTCTCTTAACCCTTCCGCACACCTGCCCTACAGGTCAGTATCCACGCCCGCCCAGGCTGCGCTACGTTCAGGGACCAGGACTTATCCTGAGTTCAATTTCCGGACAGGGAGTGATTGCACATGGTTCGTTTCGCTGCGCGTTGGCTTTTGCTGATCTTTCCTGCATCTTTTGCTTCCGGCGCGTTGGCGCAAACGCCTTCTCCGCGCGTAGAGCCAGCATCGAACCGCGCGGCTCGCACATCGCCGGTTGCTCCGCTTTCGCAACAGCTCTTCGGCGCCATTCCTCTTTCTACCAAGTCCGAGGACGTGCGCAAGTCCCTCGAACAGGCCTGGGACAAGTACGAAAACGCCATGTATGAGCCTTCAGCCAACCTGGCGCGCAAGGCCGCGAAAAAGGACCCGCAATCCGCCCTCAGTTACGCTCTGGTCTCTTTTGCCGCAAGGCGCGGCATGCCGGATGCCTCCGCCCTCGCCAAAGCCAAAGCTCTTCTTCCCCGCGCGACCCCCGATGAACAACTCATAGTTCGCTGGATGACCGACATCCAGGATCACCATCTTCTTCCCGCCATTGCCAGCATGAACGATCTGCTGAAGCGTTATCCTCGCGACAAGCACGTCCTCTACGTAACCGGCGAGTGGCTTTTCCTTCAGCAAGATGATGACCGTGCGCGGACTTTGCTTGAAACTGCTCTGCAAGTGGACCCGAATTTCCCCGCCGCCCTCAATCGCCTCGGGTATCTGTATCTTGATTCGAGCAATCCCGATCCAGCCAAGGCCGTCGTTTCCCTGAAGCGCTATGTGGAAGTCGCGCCAACTTCCCCCAATCCGCAGGATTCCCTTGGCGAAGTGCTGCGCCAGGCGGGCGAAAATCAGGATTCCATCGAACACTACCAAGCCGCCTTGAAAATCGATTCGGCTTACATCAGCTCGCAGTATGGAATCGGCATTGTGCGCACGCTGATGGGCGATTTTCAGGCCGCCCGGCAGGAGTTCGACCGCGCCACTTCCATGGCGGAGAATCCCATGGACGAACTCTACGTCAAATATCTGAAGACCTTCGTCTACTTCTGGGAAGGAAAGCCCGCGGAAGGTCGCGAGGCTTTTGCCGCCCTCGCGAAAGAAGCAGCCGGCAAAAAAGAACCAAACTCACAATTTCAAATCGGGTTGGCTCAAGCCATGCTCGCCGCCGATCCGCAGTCCGAACTCGAGCAGCTGAGATCTCTTTCTGCTTTTCTGGCCAATCCTCTCGCAGGCATGAACGAATCCGACCGCGGCATCGCCCGCGCCGCGGTTCTGCGCGAACGCGTGCGCGTTCTGGCACTTCAAGGAAAACTCGACGATGCCGCTCACGCCGCCTCGGAACTCCAGGCGCTGGCCACCTCTTCACGGGATCAACTGATTGCGAGCTATTACGAGAGCGCGCTCGGCCACCTCCTAGCCTCAAAGGGTGATTTTCAAGGAGCCGCCGAAGAGCTTTCCGCCGATGAGCACTCCCCGCTCGTTCTTCAGCGACTGGCCACAGTGGAGGAAAAAATCGGAAACGCTGCTGCTGCGGAGGCTGCCCGCACTTGCCTGAAATATCATCGCAGCTCGGAAGCGGAATGGTTCCTGGCTACGCGCAACGCCGCAACCCAATCCAACTAGCTTGCAGGGGCACTCCAATTACCATTGCAGGGGCGCAGCTCCGTTGCGCCTTCTGACTCCACGCTCATCGCAATCCTCTAATCACTCTTCGTCGGGCTCACCCTACTTCTTTTTCACCAGCCGCGTGATCCATACCAGGATCACTGCTCCGACAAAAGAAACGACAATCGATCCAATCATGCCTCCTGCGTGGAGTCCCAATAGTCCAAATACCCACCGGCCCACAATTCCGCCCAGAATCCCTAAAATGATGTCCACTAAAACCCCGTAGCCTCCGCCCTTCATCACTTGTCCCGCCAGCCATCCGGCGATCAGGCCAACTACAATTGCGTAAATGAGGCCTTCCATGATTCCTCCTCCCCCTGTGCTGTGGTGTAAAAGATGGAGCCCGGCCGCGTCCCTTTTAGAACGCGCCTTGCCGAATGTCAACCGAACGGAATACACTGATCCTACGCAAAAAATTCACAACCTGTCCCGGAGAGAGAGGATGATTCCCAAGGTTCCCCGGATTGCCTTGTCGCTGCTCGCCGTCGTTTTTCTGGCCGCCGCTTGCTCGAAGTTTCAAGCTGATAAAGACCCCACACCCGTTCCCGGCGTGCCTGTCCCGCATCCAACGATTGTCTTCATGAGCGACTTTGGCGTCGCCAACGACGCCGTGGCCATTTGCAAAGCGGTGATTCTCGGCATCGTGCCCGATGCGCACATCATGGACATCACACACCAGGTCACTCCCTACTCCATCGAGGAGGGAGCGCGCTTCCTCCAAGGGGTCACGCCTTACTATCCCGCAGGTACTGTCTTCCTCGTGGTTGTCGACCCCGGAGTCGGCACTTCACGCAAAGCCATCGTCGTCAAATCCAAAAAAGGCCAGTACTTCGTCCTTCCCGACAACGGACTCATCACTCCAGTCATCGACCGCGACGGCCTCGAATCCGCACGGGAAATCACCAACACCGACTGGATGATCCAGTCGCCTATTTCTTCCACGTTTCATGGCCGCGACATTTTCTCGCCCGTGGCCGCGCATCTCGCCGCTGGCGGGGACTTCGTTCTTGTCGGCCCGGAAGTTTCCCAACTCGTCCGCCTCAATCCAAAAGCCGCTATCGTCACCGACAAGGGCATCGCGGGCGATGTAATCGCTCTCGACGACCCCTTTGGCTCACTCGTTACCGACATTCCCGGCGATGAATTCATGAAGCTCGCCTACCGCTTCGGAGACAAAGTCCCGCTGCTCATCAACAAGCAACTCGTTACCTTGCCGTACGTCAAAACCTTCATGGAAGTCCCTGTCGGCGAGCCCCTGCTCTATGTGGACTCGCGCGGCCGTGTCGGCATCGCCATCAATCAAGGCAATTACTCCAAACAATTCGGCGTCACCCCACCGGCCCCCGTCTTCATCGCCCGCAAAGGCATCCCCCTCAAAACCAAATGACGGACGTATGAAAGACTAAGGGGAGGGGTTGAGTCCCCTCCCCTGACCTGCATAACGCCCATCCCTCTTCACTTACTGCGGCGGAAAAACGGGGAATTGGAAGGTCACCGTTACCCCGTTGTAGGAAGCGGAGACGGTAACCGGTGTTGTTGCCGAAACAGGAGTTGTGCTGACGGCGAATTGCCCGGGGTTCACACCTGCAGGTATGAATACCGATGCCGGCACGCTGGCGACGGACGGATTGCTGCTCGATAAGGAGACGGTTATGCCCCCCGCTGGAGCGGGCCCATTTAGGACGACTTGGCCATTGGTGGTGTTGCCGCCGGTCGCACTTCCTACATTCACATACAGAAGCCTTATCGGCTGGACGGTGAAGGTTCCCGTGACCGTAACGCCACCGTAGGCCGCCGAGATCGTCACGTTTGTATCCGCCGACACGGGGCTCGTTTTGACGACGTTGAAAAACCAGCACCCTGAATCTTGGGGGATAGTTACCGACGCCGGCACACTGGCGACCGATGGGTTGCTGCTGGAAATGGAGACCACCGTGTCGAAGGGAACCACCACGTTCATACAGACGCGCACATCGGCGGTGCCTCCGCCCCCGATCGTTGATGGTGAAACCGTAATTCCAGTAACGATCAGCGGTCGGACTGTAAGGGTAGCGTTAAGTGTCACTCCATTGTACGAAGCCGAGATCGTAACGTTCGTCGTCGACGGTCCAGGATTGGTGGTTATGGAGAACGACGCGGAGGTCGAACCCGCTGGAATCGTCACGGACGCTGGAACAGTAGCCGAAGGATCGCTGCTGGACAACGATACTGTGGCGCCACCGGCGGGAGCTGGCCCGGTCAGCGTGACAGTGCCTGTGGAACTCGCCCCGCCCGTCGCAGTGGTTGGAGACACTGAAAATTGCTGGACCCTCGCCGGTTGAACCGTGAAGGAAATGCTGTGCGTGAAGCCATTGCTGGTTCCTGAGATCTGCACAGTGGTTGCAGCCGTCACGGAACTAGTGTGTATGTTGAAAAACGCAAATCTCGAACCCGCCGGAACCGTTACCGAGGCAGGTACGCTGGCGACGGATGGGTCGCTGCTGGACAAGGCAATGGTCAGACCGCCGCTGGGAGCGCTCTGAGGCAGGGCCACTTCGCCCCCTGCGGTGTTTCCTCCGGTCGTGTTTCCGTTAACAAAGAACTGGAAAAGGGGATCCACGCTGAGCGTCGCGGTATTTACGCTGCCGTCAAAGGACGCAGTAACCGTGACAGAGGTAGTAAACGACCCTACGGCGTTGGTGGCAACGGTAAAGGTCGCGCTGCTCGCTCCTTCCGGAACAGTCACCGTGGCCGGGACAGAAACCACGGAAGGGTTGCTGCTCGACAAAGAGATCGTTGCGCCGCGGGCCGGGGCTGGCGAGATCAACTTCACGATGCCTGTTGAAGAAACTCCTTCTAACACTCTTGCTAGAGAGAGGCTGAACGAAAAGGGAGGAACCGCGCCTCGGCTGAAGAATACATTTGCATTGCCACCTGATGTGGCACTCTGCAGCCAGGCCACCGAGACATTCCCGCTAGGGTCCACCGCCATCGCCGCCGGAGTGGTGGGTACATAGCTGGTAATGATCACGCCAGAGTGTTGAAGGCCGTCGGCAGACTGGAAGAAGCAAAGGCAGGGAGTTTCATAGTAATAATACTGACCCTGAGCGTAAGTTGCGTCGATTCGCCCGATGGCATCCACAGCGATTTGTGGACCATGTGCGGTTTGCGCCCCAAGGCCCCCGCCACCGGAGAACGACGCGCCTGCATCAGCGGAGTAAATAAAACTCACAAAGGGACTCCCTGGTTCGTCGAAATTGGTGTACTGTTCCACGACGCCGACGTTGTTGCCGGTGGGGTCCAGGGCCATCATTATGGATGTAGCGAAGCTGAAGCCGAATCTAATGCCCCCAGTGGTAGAGAAGGTTGCCCCTCCATCTGTGGACCGGCTGAAAACGGCGCCGGAAGAGGATGGATTGCGTTGTATCCAGATCAGGTCAATATTGCCGTCCGCGCCAGAGGCGACTTGTGCAGCGCTCGCAGTATCGTAGGTGTCGCTGTTCGTTAGCTGGTGGGGAGTCGAAAAGCTGGCGCCCGCATCAGTCGAACGGCTAAAAAACACGTCATATTTGATCCCCGGCGTGTCATCGGCCCAAACCACGTTTATATTGCCGCTGGCATCGCCAGCAATGGAAGGAAAGACCGAGTCTCCCGCATCGTTGGAGATGTTCATGGGCGTCGAGAAGATCGTGCCTCCGTCCGCGGACCGGCTGAAGAAAATCTCAGAGTTGCCGAGCGACGTGTCCGTCCAGACGATGTTGATCGCGCCGCTCGAGTCCACCGCCATTCGCGGGCTGGTCACCGCGCCGGCATCACCGGAAATATTATGCGGATTCGTGAAGGTGACGCCCCCGTCCGTCGAATGGCTGAAGTAAATAAAGTTCGCGGAGCCGTCAGGGCTGGTCTCCGTCCAGACTACGCTGACGTTGCCGTTCGCATCCACGGCGATTTGCGGTCCGCTGGCCCTGCTCTGCGCGTGCTTTGAAATGCTCCTGGGTGTTGAGAAGGTTGCGCCGCTGTCTGAAGAGTGGCTAAGAAATATGGCGTAGTTCCCGAGCGAATTATCCGCCCAGACAAGGTTGACGTTGCCGTTAGCATCCACGGCAATCTGCTGAGCTTGCGCGTTTCCCGATGAGTTAGAGATGTTCTTCGGCGGAGAGAAAACAACTTGCGCCTGGGCGGCAAGGGCAGACGCGGCTAGCAATGAGGTAAAGACTGCTAAGCGGGCACACTGATACCCGGCGTTCCTGAACAGGGACACTGAATTACTCCTTGGGAATCGTATTACGTGCGGTGGCGAAAGCTGGACGACACACCGTCGCGCACTGTAGAAAAATCCTCGCGTCGCGGCAATCGGGTGAGTCTTTGAATTTGCTTACGTAAAATTCAGGCGGGTGAATTCCCGAACCTGGAAACAGCGGGCCTGGCAAGTACTGGCGAGAACGTGTTGATGCAAGAACGACGGGCTCTTGCACGCCGCCAAACACGCCCAATCAATGGCGTGGCAACGAAGTGTTCCGTAAAGCATTTACGCCGATAAATGATTTCTAGAGTCAGCCGTCACATAGAACAGAACAGGGGAGGCGCCGCCTCCCCTTGCTCCGTAATGGTTTTGTTCTCTAATGAAGTTCGTCCCAGCTTCGGCGACGCTTCGTTTCTTTACTGCAGTCCGAATGTTCTACGTCCGCGCCCCCCCCTGATGGAGCAGGCCTGGGACGGCAGTGTCGCGATCGGCATCACCGCGAGGTTCGCCCTCTGACTCACTGCGCTGAACGAAGCGGTGATCGTGGCTGAATTCGGACACAGAGCCATTCTTGTATTCACTGTGAACATCGCGTTGGCGAATCCGGCCGGTACCGTAACGCTGGACGGAACGGTAGCCAGCGAAGGGTTGCTGCTGGAAAGCGCCACAACGGCTCCGCCTGCCGGCGCTGGCCCGCTGAGGACCACCGTGCCCGTGGAAGAGCCTCCGCCCGTCGTGCTGGACGGGTTTAGCGCCAGTGAAGAAAGGACCGCCGGCTCCACGGTGATCGCCGCCGTTTGCGCCGCGCCGCCAAACACTGCGGAAACAGTAGACGTCGTCGCTGCCGCCACAGGACTCGTGCTCACAGCAAAAGTTGCGCTCGTTGTTCCCTCCGGAATCGTCACCGATGCCGGAACCGTAACCGACGGATCGCTGCTCAACAAGGAAATCACGGCTCCGCCTGTTGGGGCCGGCCCGTTCATGGTAACTGTTCCAGTGGACAAGCTTCCGCCCGTCACATTCGCCGGGCTCAAACCGAGCGCGGACAGCGAAACGACTATGCCACGGCTGAAGAAAATGCCCCATTTGAAGGTGTTGGAGTCGTAGTTCGGCCAGACAACACTTATATCCCCGCTCGTGTCGGTGGCAATCACCAATTCGCGCGGGACCCCACTCACACTGGCAGCCGATACATTTGTTAGAGAAAAAGACCCGCCCCCGTCCGTCGAACGCGCGACTTGGACGTTGTTCGTCGTATCTACCGCAACGTCAATATTGCCGTTTGCGTCTGCGGCCATCTGGCTGGCGAACCCGTTTGCGATTTGCGTAGGCGCAGAAAAAGAGGCCCCTCCATCGGTAGAACCCCTGAAAAAAGTCGAAATTTGCCCAGCGTTATCCGCACTCCAAACTATGTCCACACTTCCTGAGAATGTCACAACCATTCTTACATTTCCGATCGCTGTACCCGTCGGCGTATTTGACAAATTCGCCGGAGCGGAGAAAGTGGCTCCATTGTCTTTCGATTGGGCAAAGAAGACGGCACTGGAAGGATAGGCGGGACAAGTGAACCAGCCTGTGTTCTGGCAATCGCTCATCCAGATGATGTCAATGCTGCCGTCAGGGGCTACTGCAACCTGTTCGTACCCCGCCCCATCTGAGATCGTTGTGACGTCCACCGGAGTCGAAAAGCTGGCACCCCCGTCCGTGGAGCGGGTATAAAAGGCATCGAACGGATTATGGCCAGAGACCGCGGCTTCCCACAACACGTTGACACTCCCAGCGGAATCCACGACAACCGAAGGGCTGGCCGCTGCGCCCGTACCGAGACTTGCCGGTGCGGAGAAGTTCGCGCCACCGTCAGAAGAGTGCGTGAACATGATGTTCCCGCCATTCTGCCACCACCCAACACTGATATTTCCACTTGAATCGACAGCTATCCCGGGTCTCATTTGGCTGAGAAGTCCTCCTGACGGGGCTGAGATGTTTGTGGGAGTCGAGAAAGTATGGCCCCCATCGATGGAGCGGCTGAAAAAGACAGCGGTATAGCCAGGGCTGTTGTCACTCCAGATCACATTAATGTTTCCACTGGGATCCAGGGCAATCTGCGGCAGCGTGGAGGTGCCCTGGTCATTGGATAGGTTCAGCGGCGCCGAAAAAGTGGCGCCACCATCCGTCGAGCGACTGAAAAAAATGCTCATAAGGCAAGATGCTGACCCACATGCAGTAGTTTGATCGCTCCAGACGGTGTTGATGTTTCCTGCCGAATCCACGGCGATTTGCGGCTCGCCAGGGCTATTGACGTCGTGAGATACCTTCATTACCGGCGAAAACACCACTTGCGCGTGTGTGGCCAGAGCCGACGCGGCCAGCAGAGCAGCGAAAACGCTTATGCGTTTTACAGAATGTTGCAAGACCTTCTTGTACCTGGACAGGTTCATTGAGGACTCCTGGGGGTTGTCTTTACCTGCGGTGCTAAAAGCTGGACGACACACCACCGCGAACAGTAGGGCTTTCTTGGAACCATCTCAATCAGGTGAGTCTCTGAATTTGTTCAGGTAAGAAATGGGGGCATCCGGGCAGGTGAAGTCCCGACCCCGGAACCAATACTCTTGGCCGGGACCTCGTCAGGCGGACAACACTCGAGCCACCCCTGGAGTTCGTCGTCAAAGACCTGCGCCCGTAACCTCATGCTCGAATCAAGATTGACAACAAGGGGAGGCAGCGCCTCCCCTTGTTTCGTAATGCTTTGATTCCTGAAGTTCCCCGAGCTCCAGCGACGTTTCGCTCTCTACGGATTTCCAACGGTTGTGGTATGGTGTGCTCCGATGGCCCCGCAGGCCCGCGCTGGCAAGTTCACGAACGGCATAACCGCAAGGTTGCTCGTCTGAGTTACCCCGCTGAAAGAAGCCGAGATTGTTGCCGAGTTTGCACATAGCTGGCGACTCGTGCTAACCGTGAACGTCACGCTGGTCAACCCGGGCGCCACCGTCACGCTGGACGGCACTGTGGCAATAGAAGTGTTGCTGCTGGAAAGCGCTACCACCGAACCGCCTGCCGGCGCCGGTCCGCTCAGCGTTACCGTGCCCGTCGAGGAGCTTCCCCCCATCGTGCTTGATGGATTCAACGTCACCGAAGTCAGAACCGGCGGCTCTACTGTGATCGTCGCGGTTTGCGTCACGCCATTGAAGACCGCCGAGACAGTAGCCGTCGTCGCCGTCGCCAACGGACTCGCGGTCGCGCTAAACGTTGCGCTTGTTGTTCCTTCCGGAATCGTCACCGTCGCCGGAACGCTTACGGCCGGATCGCTGCTGGACAATGAAACCACCGCCCCACCCGTCGGCGCCGGCCCGCTCAACGTCACTGTTCCTGTGGGCGAGCTTCCGCCCGTCACCTCCGCCGGGCTCAGCGTCACAGAAGCCAGCGCCACGCTCCGGCTAAAGAAAATGTCCGTATTGCCGCTGCTAGTAGTCTGCTGCCAAACGAGGTACACCCTGCCGTCTCGGCCCGTGGCGATCAGTGCATTGTTCGTTGAATTAGAATTGGCAACCTCTTGCAGCGGGGAGAAGCTTTCCCCCAAGTCATTCGAGCGGATGAACCACACATCGTTAACAAACACGCCACCCGTCAAAATGCCTCCCGCGAAAACGATGTCAATGTTGTTGGCAAGATCCACAGCCACCTGCGGGTTGGGAAGACCAAGGACGTTCGCAACACTGCCTCCTACCGCGCGGGTCCCTCCGACCATCCGTTCATAGAGGACACCGCTGAACGAGCTGTCGGCGTTCGCTAGCCAAACGATATTGGCATCGCCAAGGGAATCCAAAGCCATTTGAGGCTCGGTGGGAAACGTGTCACCGAAGGAGCTGTCATACCCCGTGGAGAAAGTAGCACCACTATCGCTCGAACGGCGATAGGAGAAATTGGTCGTACCATTTGCAAGCCGGAACGCCCCCCAAACGACGTTGATATTGTTCATCGAGTCTGCTGCAACCTGTATGCTAGTTTCGCCGATGATGTTAAAGTAGTTGGACACATTCGTAGGCGGTGAGAACGTGGTTCCACCGTTGACGGAGCCGCTAAAGAAAACGTCGTTGGTTGTCCCTCCGGGTATCACGGTCGAACCAGACCAGACGATATAGATGTTCCCTTGCGAATCCACGCCAAGGCTGGGCAGACTTGCACCGCCAGCGTTATTCGATACTTGTACGGGGATGGAAAAGCTCGCGCCTCCATCGGTCGAACGGCTAAAGAAAACTGCATTGTAGCCAGGGCTGTTGTTGATGCCAACGACGTCGAGGTTGCCGCTGGAATCCACGGCCATTTGACTCCACTGGACGGCTTGTGGCGTTGAGAACGTAGAGCCGCCGTCGCTGGATCTGCTAAAGAATTCTGCGAATTGCCCGAGACTATTGTCGGCCCAGATGATGTAAACGTTTCCACCTGGACCCACGGCAATTTCGGGGCTGAAGATACGGCTACCTGGATGATTCGAGACGTCCAGAGGAGTAGAAAACGTGGCACCTCCATCAGTAGACCGGCTGAAGAAGACATCAGAAGTGGAGCCAGAGAAGCCGTTGTCATCCACCCACACGACGTCAATGTTATCGTTGGCATCGACGGCGATCTTCTGGCCGTTGGCGCGCCCCGTGGAATTCGAGATGTTCTTCGGGGGTGAGAAAACAACCTGGGCTTGCGTCGCCAGAGCCGACGCGGCCAGCAAAGCAGTGAGAACGCTCATGCGCTTTACAGAATGCTGCATGACCTTCTTGTACGAGGATAGGTTCATGGGGAGACTCCAAGGACTTGTTTTTACGTGCGGTGGCAAAAGCTGGACGACACACCGCCGCAAACATTAAG
>QHYL01000409.1 GCA_003224105.1 Acidobacteriota bacterium
ATTTTGCGCATGTACCAGCGATAGAAGCGCTTGACGAATTTGTTGCCGGGACGGTGGACGCCTTCGAGGGAGGGGCGAACGGGGCGCTCGGCACAAAGGAGAAGAAGTTCGCCGAGATGGCGCAACACGGGGAGTACAGCCACGACGCGAGAGAGGTAAAGGGCGCACTTGAGCGGAAGGCGGTGGAGAAACGGAAGTCTGGGGCGGATGGGGCGGATACGAATCTTAGAAAAGAACGGAGCCGCTTCGCCGCGCATTCTTTCGACGTCGAAATGTTCGATAAAGATGCCGCTGGAATAACGGCGAGCGGTGGGAAGGCCTAGAAGGCGTCGGGTGAGGTCATCATTTTCGACGCTACCAACGTAATGGCCCTGGTCGGTGAGAGCTTCGGCGATGGTGTGGTAGAGGGCCATGCGCTGTTCGCGAGAGTCGAGCGGAGTGGCGGAGAGGGCGCGGTCAAAGCTGCGAGGAGCGACGGAAAAATGGCTGGCATCGGCCTGGACGAGGCCGACCATATGGCGGAGGTCTTCGCGGGAGTGAGAACCAGGAAGTTGATAGGTGGTGGGAGCGATGCCGGAGCGGAGCCGAGAGCCGAGAACGCGCAGCGAGTTAAAGGAGAAGTCCACAGCCAGGACGGTGGCTCCCATCTGTGCCAGAAGCATGGTGAGTCTTCCGTCACCACAGCCAATTTCCAGAACCCTGCGGCCAGCGGGACGCAATGCGTGGAGATGAGGGGGAATCTCGAGAAGGTCGCTTAAAAGAGAGCGCCAACCAAAAGGCGGTGGGATGAAAGGACCGAGAGGGAGCTGCGCATTTTGCATGTCGCGCGTGGCCATTTCGTGCCGGTCTTCGCGCGTGAGATCGTGATGCATGAGGCGTGCGATTCCTTCCTCGATGGGATATTCGGCGTTGCAGGAGGTGCATTTCAGTATCCCTTGGACAACGCCGATGGAACCGCATTGCAACTCAGCAGCAAGGATAAGGTTACCGGCGTCATGGGGGCACCGCAGCAGATGGAATAAGTGGTGAGGAAATTCCGCTGGGGCGATTTGAAAATGACTTACCGTTGATTTAGACGGATAGCGGGCCGTCTGCGATTTGGCGGCGGTGTTTCCTTGGGCCATGTTTGACTTCCTGGCATACCAACGCGCCTCACTTGTTGAGATTAGGCTGGGTCGTGCGGCGGCCGTACGGAACGGCTAGGGGATAGCTCCTGAGGGGACATGGGTAAAGCTTTTTTGCTTCCAGCGCAAGAAGGGGCTCTCCAACCAGCGATAGGAAATAACGGCGAGGAAGAAAGTCATGCCGAGGGCGAAGAGCCACGAGAGCGTTTGACTGAAGGAATGATGGTAATGCGCGAAGAGATTGGTAGAGAGCTGGAGCGCCAGGAGATGGAACGCGTAGAGGCCGTAGGAAATCTTGCCTAAATAAACGAGAAGAGGATTCTTCAGGAAAGACATGCCATCCTGAGCGGCTCCCAGCACGGACAAGAAGATGGCAGCGCCCCCCAGAGACATGAGCGGATAGCCGATCATACCTCGGGCTAGAGTAGGGACGGGATTGAGCAAGCCACAATAATAACCGACGAACGTCCACGCGGAAATGCCGAGGGCCAGGAAAGCAATTCTGGCTAGCAAGCCGAGGCTGAACGTGGAACGCCCGTGAAATGCGAGAGCCAGCAGTATTCCAAGGGCGATGGAATCGAGCCGCGCAAAGCTGTTGAACCAAAGCGCGTCTCCGTGCACGTGGTGAAGAAGGAGCACGAGGCGAGCCGATGAGGCTACGACCAACAAGCCAATGGCGATATTACGAATGAGTTTCGCAGATGCTTTGCGAATGACGAGCGGCCAGAGCAGGTAAAATTGCTCTTCGAAGGAAACGCTCCATAGCGGCGCCATAAATGTGGCTTGTTGGAAGCCATGAAAGACCATGACCCAATTGCCGGCGAAGAACAAAAAGCCCAGAGCGTAATTCCAACCGAAGACTTGATTGTGGTCAAAACGCGTGGACAGAACAGCCAGAGCGATCATGAAAAAGTAAAGCGGCCAAATTCTGAGCAGCCGGCGAACATAAAACGCCTCTAGATCCACAGAGGTTCTTGCGTCCCGCTCGCGAAGCAGGAGTTCGGTAATCAAAAACGCGCTGAGAATGAAAAAGACGTCGAGGCTGCATATGCAAGCCTTGACGACGGTGGTGGCCAGGGAGGCAAGGACAGGCGGAAAGCGATGTTCGAGGAAGAAGGAGGCGTCGCGAGGAAGCGTGTGGTAACTCCACACACTAAAGAAGAGAAAGATTCGAATGGCGTCCAACTCAGGGAAATAGAAACGCCCGGCATAGGCGGCAGAGCGGGGGGCCGACGAACCACTTTGTTGACCCAAGGGCTTGAGCTCAGCGCGTGGAAGGGGCGGGTAATCGAGGGACGCCACTTGCGTCATCGTGCTTGTGATCCTTTGGAGATTCTGGCGGTCGGCCATTTTTCAGGAATGCGGAGGCGAATGAGTCCAATTGATGGCAATTAGTTGGACTCCGGGACTAGCCTGATTTTGCGCCCCAACAGCAGAAGGACGTCTAGGCGGAAAGCGCGAAATGCCGGAATGGAGTCATTGCGCGACACAAACAATAGAGTCAGGGCGTAAACGAAACAGCCGGCCAGGGCCGTGAAGAGGAGGTCCGGCCAGGCATCCACGGCGAAAATGAAACGGCACGCGAGGAATGTGGCGGCGGCCGGAAGAGATAGAAGACATGGTTTTACACATCCCTGAATCAAATAGTGACGAAGGGGAAGATCCAAGATACTGCAAAGGTGACGAGGAACCAGAACTAAACTGGTGAGGAGCAAAGTTATGGCCATGACGATGGCGAGACCCTGGAGACCGGCAATTGGCAGGGCCACGGCGCCGAGCACGGTGATGGAGAGTCCTTCGCCGAGACGGTACCAGAAGAGCTGTTTGTGACGCTCGATGCCAAACAGCATGGATTGCACACAGCATTGGGTGGCCGCCACGCCAACGCCCAGAGTGAGAAAAACCAAAAGGCGATACGCGACGGTGTATTGCGGGCCAACCCAGAGGGTGAGCAATTCTTTGCCAAAGATAAAGAGAAAAGCGGCGAAGGGAGCAAGCAGCAGGAAGGCGCTCTGAACGCTCATCTGAATGAGTTCGCGGAGCTTGGCGAAGTCGTTGCGGGCCTCGAGCTGGCTGGAAAGAGGATTCATGATCTCGGTCATAGTGCCGATGCCTTCTCCGGGAAAAGAGAGGATTTTCATGGGGAGAGCAAAAATGGTTACGGCGACAGGGGAGAGAAAACGAGCGATGAGTACGGGGTAAATGTAGCTGCGCATTCTTTCGGCGACGCCGACGCCAACGCTGATAGAGCCGTAGCGGAGCATGTTGCGAAAGACGGACATGCGAATCCATTTGGGGTGAAGAGTAAAGCCGGGATGGGCGCGGAGGGCGAGAGGGACCTGAATACAATAGGAGAGCAATTGAGAAAGAATGGTGGTGGCGCCGACGGCGAATAATCCGCCGCCGGCGTGGAGTACATAAATGATTGCGACCACGCGAAGGACGAGGCACGTGACCGTTGTGAGGTAAACGTGATCGAAACGTCCGGCGGCTTCCAGAGAGCTGGAAAAGACGATGAGAGGAAGCATGAGGCCTTGAACAAGGCCGGCAAGAAGGAAGAGCGATTTGAAGTCGGCGAGGACATTGTTGTGAATTGAGAAGAAGCGGGAAACCGGACCGACGGAAATGTGGGTGGCGAGAATGACGAGACAGCAGGCGCCAAGATAGTAGTAGAACGCCGATGTGACGACTTCGTTAACGCTGTCCTGCTGGTCGAGTTCCCTGTGTTTGGAAACATAGCGAACGATGGCGGAGCGTACGCCGGCGTCCAAGAGGCCGTAGTAGCCGACCAGGTTGGTGGTTAATACCCAGACGCCAAAAGCTTCGTCGCCAAGGCGATGCAAAACATAGGGCGTCAGAAAAATGCCGACGCACGCATTGGCAATGACGGCGACCCAACTGGTCGCCACAGCTCTAAGTACAAGAGAAAGGCGCATGAATCCTCAAGTGATTTGCGTTTGCTGTACAGCGGTGAGGCGGTTTTTCGATCGAAGCCGATTGTTCCGAAAATATTCGTGAATCAGCATTTCCATCTGTCTAGTACTTTTTCGGACGTCGAACAGCTCTTCGATTCTCTTGCGAGCATTCGTCCCCATGCGCTGGGCGAGTTCGTGCTCGTTGAGCAGGCGGAGAATGGCTGAGGAGAGGCAGTCAACGTCGCCGGGAGGAACGACAAACCCGGTCACCCCATCGAGGGCGGCCTCGGTCAAGCCTCCGTTTTCAGAAACCACTGTGGGCTTGCCCATGGCCATGGCTTCGAGATGCGCAATACCAAGGCCCTCGAGCCAGGTGGTAGGACAATGCACAAAGAGGTCTGCGAGGGAGAGGATCTCCGGGATGTCCGTGCGCCAGCCTGTAAAAATGAAATAAGGGGAGAGTCCGAGGGCGTGGATCCGGGCTTTCAGGGTTTTCACTAACGAGTTGCTGATGCTGTTCTCGCCTTCTCCCACAACGAGGAAAACCACGTCTTTGTAGGATTTGACAACAGACGCGGCCGCCTCTACAACCTCGCGGTGCCCTTTGCCCTCGACCAAACGGGAAACGCAAGCTACAACCTTCTTTCCCACGGAGATGCCCAACTCGTTTCGCAACTCCGAATTGTGAGAGCCGGGTACGTATCTTTTTAGGTCGACGCCTTCAAAAACGGTGGCCACTCTTTTTGTCCCCGGGTTGTTCTGCAACTGGTCTTGTGAAGTCGCTGCGGAGATGGCAATAAAGAGGTCAATCCAAGGAGTGAGGATTTTCTTGAGTCTCCTGGCCTCTCCGATGCCACCGGACTTTCGGCAAACGCAAGGGAGGTGAGTCAGGCGCGCAGCCAAGGCTCCGACGCGATGATAGTGGACATCGTTATTCAGGATAATGAGGTCAATGTGATTTGTTTTCAGAATTCTCAAGAGTCTCCAGAGACGAAGAAGATCCAAAAGAAACAATTGAAGGATGAAGTGCAGCGCGACCTTGGCGAGGTGCAGCCAGGTCCAGCGGGACCTGCGTGCGAGGAGCTTTTCCTGGAGATAGTTATCAAGAGGCTGAGACCGGCTGAGAAAGAAAATCGGCAAGGCCATTTGCTGAACGGCCTTGGTGTCCGGAGAGGCATGAAGAGAGTAGAAAGCGACGAAAGGCTGGAATTGATCCTTATCCAGGTAGATTAAGAAATCGCGAAGGAAAGTAGCGTTGCCGCCGTAGCCGCCGCCGCTGTCGATGATCAGAATTCGATGACGGTCCGAGAATTGATTCATGATTGTTCAGAGATATTCCACGAATTTATTGAGAGCACAAGACCCAGCGCGACTCTCGGGGGCGAGTGAGAAAGGGCTAGGAGGAGGCCCGAAAGACGTTCTCTACATTTCCCACGTTTTCCACAAGGAGGGGGTGCAAGTGGAGATAGCGCGTGGCGTTTCGCTTGGAGTCGATAAGCCGATAGATGCGTTCGGCCTGCTCGACCGTTAAACCGGTGGCCGCGCCCGCTTCGTTTGCGGGAACCCCCTGATTACGAGCGTAGAGGCAGAGGTCCATTTTGTCGTAGGGAAGTGTGAAATAGAATTCTTCCTGAGACTGGTCGAGCGAGTAGGTATCGGTGGTGGGCTGGCGCTGCTGAATTTCGCGAGGGATGTTTAGATATTCCGCTAGCAGATACACTTGCGTTTTGTATAAGTGAGCGATCGGTTTGAGGTCGGCGGCGCCGTCGCCATTTTTGACAAAGAAGCCTTGTTCGTACTCCAAACGGTTGGGCGTGCCAACTACGGCATAGTTGAGACGATCCGCGTGGTAATACTCGATCATTTTCCGCGTGCGCTGCTTGAAGTTGCTAGCGGCGACGATCCCTAAGAAGGCTTCTGGAGTAAGGCGGGCGCGGGTTTGAACGCCAGCCGGGGAGCGCACGACAACGGAATAAAACGGGTAGGCCGGGGCATTCAGAAGATTTGGCATGACGATCTTGCATTTGTAGTTTTCGCCGTATTCGGGGAGGACGGTGCGTATGGCTTCGTCACGGCGTTGATAACACCCGGCGGCCTGGAGAATCGGAGTGATGTTCTCGAGAACCGTTTTGATTCCCAGAGAATCGGCGACGAGCTGGCCCAGGTGCAGCGTGTCGGGAGAGGACTCAGCCTCCGGCATAAATAGGCCCAGCACGCGGTCAGCGCCCAGGGCGCGGACGCAGAGGGCCGCGGCGACGCTGCTGTCTATGCCGCCAGAGAGGCCGAGTACGACACCTTTGCGTTTTAGCTGGTGATGCAGGCAATCGCGAATACAGGCTTCGATCCGTTCGGCGACTTGGGGGGCGTCAATCTCCAAGACTTCGGGCGACAGTTTAGTTTGAATGTTCATTCACCGGCTCCCACGGGTACAGCAAGCTCACGCTTGCTGATTTTTCCGCTGGAAGTTTTGGGCAACGAATCGCGAAACTCGATGAACTTCGGCACCATGAAGTCCTCCAGATTGGCGGAGCAGTGGCGCTGGACGTCGCGTTCGGTGAGTTGAGCGCCATCGCGCAGAGTGATGACCGCTTTGATGGCTTGGCCTAGAATTTCGTCGGGGATGCCAACCACTGCGGCTTCGGCGATTCCCTCGAGGCCGTACAAGACCTCTTCAACTTCCTTGGGACTGACTTTTTCGCCGCGAGTTTTGATGATGTCGTCTTTACGCGCGATAAAGTAGAGAAAGCCTTCTTCATCCATTTTGAAGAGATCGCCCGTATACAGGACGTTTTCTCCCGGGAGCGGGCCCGGCCGCAGGACCTTGTTTGTGGCATCGGGAGCCTCCCAATAACCCTTCATGACGTTGGAGCCGCGAACCACAAGTTCACCGATGACGTTTGGCCCGACACGGCGGCCGTGGTCATCGACGATGTAAACCTCTTCGTTGGGCATGCCTCGGCCCACTGAGCTGGGCCGCACGTCGATTTGATCCGGCGGCAAGTAGGAGACGCGCTTGCATTCCGTGAGGCCATACATGGAATAGAGTTTGACGTGCGGAAAAAGATTCCGCAGTTGGAGGATGTGGTGAGTGGGCAAGGCCGCGGCGGTGTTGGTGATGTAGCGGAGGCTGGAAAAGTCAAAGTCTTGCAGATTGAGCTGAAGAAGGATGGCGGAGATGGTTGGAACGAGAGGAAAGCCAGTGACTCTCTCGCGAACCAGTTTCTCGATGACTGCGTAGGGGTAGGTGAAGGAACGTTCCAGAACGATCGTGGCACCGACCTTGAACGCCATCAAAACCTGATAGAGCCCATAATCGAAGGAGAGAGGGAGAACATTGAGAATGACGTCGTCGGCGGTGTTTTCGAGATAGGTGGTGATGGAAGTCGCCGCGGAAACGATGTTTAGATGCGTCAGCATGACGCCCTTGGGTTTGCCGGTCGAGCCGGAAGTGTAGATTAGAGCTGCTAAATCGATATCAATGCATTTCTTGGGAAGAGGCAGCTTCGAAAAGCGGGCGCCATTGAAGAGGTTTTCAAGAGAGAGTACTTTTAAGCGTCGGTCGTTGGGAGGAGTTGCATGCAATCCGGTGACGAAGAAGTGATTAAGAAAGGGAAGCTGCGCGCTGTATTTCTCTACGCCAGCATACTTTCGTGAATCCGTGATAAGCGCCACGGCTCGGCAGTTATTCAAAATGTAGGCGAGCTTATCCGGTTTGGTCGTGGGATTCACCACAAGGAAGACCGCCCCCGCCTTTAATACAGCAAAGATGGACAATACGGCTTCGACGGAATTGTCCAGGTAGATGGCAACGCGGTCACCGCGCTCGACGCCATTTTCAATCAGCGCGTGGGCCAATTGGTTGGACTGCTCTTCGATTTCCCTGTAAGTCAGACGGCGCTCCTGACAAACCAAGGCGGTTTTGTCAGGACTCCGCTGAGCGCTCAGTTCAAGAAATTGTTCGACCTGCATCTCTTTAGTCCTCAGGAAGCATGCTGAAGTTTTGTCTCCAGGAACCTCACCAGGTTGTTGATGGAATCCAAGTTGTCGGGAACAAGTTCGCGATCGTGGATTTTGATGTGGTATTTCTCTTCAAGAAACACGACCAATTCCAGAACGCCGGTGGAGTCGATGATGCCTTTGTCCAGGAAGGAGTCATCGTTGCGCAAGTTACCGTTGCCGTGGCCGAAGAGAAAGTTATCAATGACAAACTGCCGCAGTTCCTGCTGGATATTCTGCATAAGAAGAAGTCACCCCAAAGTTTTTGACAAATTGGTCCACGACGAGCTGAGCTGAGAGGATCCCGACGAACCCCATGTTGTCCCTTACCCCAATGGCGCGGCCCTTCCGGAACTTTTCGACCAGGCGTTCCACGGCCAGGGGATCGAATAGCCCGTCTTGCCGAATTCGAACCGGTGACAGCAGAGCGTCAACATATTCGTGCCTTATTCCCTGAAAGAAACTCTTTCCATCTGGCGCGCGGTACGGCTGCTTGTGCCTTTTGCTGATACTCGATGGAACCAATCCGCCGGCGCAGCGCTTCAGAAGATACTTTTCGTTGAGGACTTTCATTTTCAAGGATGGGGGAATCCTTGAAGCAAATTCGACGACGCGGTAATCCAGGAAGGGAAATCTTCCTTCTACCGAGTGAGCCATGGCGACGCGATCTCCCTGCGAAGAGAGAATGTAACCGGGCAGGAGATACGCGGATTCCAGATACTGGGCCTGGCAAAAGCCGTCCCACGCGAAATAGCCAGGGGGGAGAGCCATCCGAAGAATATCCGAGGCATCCCGCGACCCTATTTGCGATTTGACTTCGGCCGAGAAGAACATCTTCAACTTGGACGTCATCTGCCACCTTGGGAGATGGGAGAAAAACTCGCTGTTTTGGTCCTGTGGCCGTGCCCCGAAGAAGGCGCTCAGGTAGGCATCGGGCTGTCTTTGCATTGCTTGTTGATACGGATACAGCCTTCTATACAACAATGGCCTAAAGCTGGAATCGGGCTGCGCGGCGCAAAACGTGCGAATTTTGGCCTCTTTGAAGATATCGTAGCCACCGAACATTTCGTCTGCGCCTTCGCCCGTGAGCACGACTCTGTAGCCATGGTTTCTAACGAGCTCAGAAAGAATGTAGAGAGGTGCAGGGGCTGTTCGAAGGATCGGCTTCTCGGTGTGCCAGATGACTGAGGGAAAAGCGCCGGCAATCTCACTGTAATCGCATTGCACTTCGTGATGGTCGGTATCGAGAAAGCGAGCTACTTCGTTTTGATAGCTACCCTCATCAAATTCCGGGTCATCAAACGCGACGGAGAATGTCTTCAGACGGGCATTTGTGAATTTCCTGATCAGAGCTGTAATAAGCGATGAGTCCAATCCTCCGCTGAGATAGGCTCCCACCGGAACATCGGAACGAAGCCGAATCCGCGTGGCGTCGATAAGGAGATCCAACAAGTCGCTGGCATAGCGTTCCTCTGTGGCAGCGCCATCAGCTACGCTCTCGGCGGCGGGGGGAAAGTCGAGAGCCCAGTATTTCTTCAAGGAGACTTGCTTGTTTTGGACGGTCAGAAAGTGCCCGGGCGGCAGCTCCAGGATGTTCTTGAAGATTGTATGTGGAGGGACGGTGACCCAAAACGTAAAGATTTGGTCGAGAGCAACCGGATCGATTTCCCTGAACACGCTCGGAACTGCAAAAATGGATTTGATTTCGGAGCCAAAGAGGAAAGCTCCGTTAGCAAGCGTGTAAAAAAGCGGCCTGACGCCAAGCCGGTCGCGGGAAAGAAAAAGGCTTTCCTTCTTGCTATCCCAAATAGCAAACGCCCACTGGCCATTAAGGTCGTGGACGCATTCCTCGCCCTTTTGCTCATAAAGGCGCAGAAGAACCTCTGTGTCCGACTGCGTCTTGAACCTGACCCCTTTTTTGATCAAATCATTCTTCAATTCGATGTAATTGAAAATCTCTCCATTGAACACGATGGAAAGCGACTTGTCTTCGTTGTGCATCGGCTGCTTGCCAGATGCCAGGTCAATGATGCTGAGACGCGTGTGAGCCAGTCCTGCGGCCTTGTCCGTGTAGACGCTCAAGTCGTCTGGCCCTCTGTGCCTAAGCTGCCCGGCCATGCGCACGAGATGATCGGGATCTACGCGTTGTCCGTCGAGGTTCAGGATTCCTGCTATGCCACACATGGGTTCATCTCATTTTGGCGTGTTAGGTCGGATGGATGCCTTAGTTCAAACGAGCTTCATGGTCGGCACCAACGCCAACGGGATCACCGATGGACCCATCGGCCTGGCCTCTTTTTTCGCGGGACCGGCGCGCAACCAAGGTGTCTTCAAGGAACAAAAACTCGATCCCCGTATTCAGGAAAGTTTCGATGGCTTCTCGAGGAGTATTGACGATGGGCTGGCCTTTTACATTGAAACTTGTATTCAAGACCATCTCGCGTCCGGTGGTTTTTCCAACCGCCTCCAAAAGAGCGTGAAACTCTCGGTTGTCAGACGGAGAAACGGTTTGGACTCTTGCGGACCCGTCCACGTGAGTGATCGCTGGCAAGCCGCTGCGATGCTCCCGGCGGACGTCTACGGTCGTAATCATGTAGGGAAATTCGGCGTGCGCCGGGACGTCAAACCATTTGTCGACTTCGCGCAGGGTGACGGCAGGGGCAAAGGGGCGGAAAGCCTCACGCATTTTCACCATGGCATTAATGCGATCGCGCATTTCTGGATGTCCTGGATCGGCCACGATGCTGCGATGCCCCAGGGCCCGCGGGCCAAATTCCATGCGGCCGCGATACCAGCCAACTACGCGGCCATTCGCAATCAAACGGGCTGCGTGCGCGCATGTGTCCGAGAGATTCGCGAAAGAGTGGACTTCGGTGCGACTGTCAAATTCTTTGAGGGCTTCTTCTATTTGCGCGTGCGAATAGGCAGGCCCATAGAATGGCCCGGGAATGCGTGTGTTGTGAACACAGCCGTTCTGCGCGGCTCGAAAAGCGGCTGCTCCGAGAGCGGAGCCGTCGTCCCCGGCGGCCGGCTGCACGAAGATTTCGTCAAAAATGCCCGACTGCACTAATTTTCCGTTGGCTGTGCAATTGAGGGCGACACCGCCGGCAAGAGCAAGACGGCGCAACCCGGTGCGCGCCCCGAAATGCTTGCAGATGTGAAGCATGACGCGGTCGAGACACTCCTGGAGAGATGCAGCAACGTCGCGATGCTCGTCCCGTATCTCCTCGTTTGGATGGCGTGGCTTGATCAAATGCTCGGTGAGGCATTTTCGCGTAGCGAGGTGATTTTCGCGTTCGTCGCGCGTGCGGTTCATACGAAGAAGCGGGATTCGAACGGTCCCATCTTCGCAGAGCTCGACGGCTTGCTCGAAGAACGAGCGAAAGCGCGCAGGGTTACCGTAGGGCGCCAAACCCATGATCTTGTACTCGTCTGCGTTGAAGTCGAATCCAAGATGCAAAGTTACTGTGGAATAGAGAATGCCGATGGAATCACGGGCCGGCATTTCTTTCAGCCTTTCCAGTTGTCCGTTGCGGGCATGATAGATCGTGGCGCTCTGCATCTCTCCCATGCCGTCAACGACGAAAACCAAGCACTCTTCCCAACCCGAGCAAAAATAAGCGCTTGCCGCATGAGCCAAGTGATGATCGACGTGGCGGACCCGGTCCGCGGCGTAGCCATCCAAATAGCGAGCGACCTGTGCACGAACAGCTTCACGGGAGTAGACATCTCTGAAGAGAGCGGCCGTGACTGGGTCAAAACTGTAGACCGCGCGATGCGGGGCGAAGTCGAACGAGTGGGCAATCTCGTCCACGTCGCTTAATGCAATACCTCCTTCAGCAAGACAGTACGAAATCGCGCCGATGGGGAAGTCACCGGTGTGCTTTTTTCTGCTGAATCGTTCTTCAGCCGCTGCGGCGATGAGTTTGCCCTCAATAAAGAGTGCAGCCGCAGAGTCATGCCCCTGCGATATGCGATATTCGCGCTCTTCCAAATTCGGCCAGTGCGCCTTTTTGAAGGGTATGGCCCCTTCGAAACCGCTAATTCCAAGGATGATCAAGGGAATAAACTCCGATATGGCTGATTAGCCGCCCTGCAAACGCATCCACCATTCGCCCTCCAAGCGGGTCAGGAAAGCGTCACCGCGCTGAATCACCTCGCGCAGGTCCGCGTGCCGGGAATGCACCAGCATCCGAGGGCCACTGAAACTAAAAAGGCAGCGTTCCTCAGAAAAAGCCGTGGCAAATTCCGGATCCATGCGCCCGGAAACTGCGAAGGAACCGGACCGCCAGGCATGGAAGAAAAGCTGATCCAGAACGCGGCGAATGGAATTCCTGGTGGCTACAAGCTGCAAAACCTGGCTGATACCGTTCGGATTGAGGTAGTACATGTACCAGCCAACAATCTGCCCAGCCTCGTTTCGAACCAACGCTTTGCGCAATTTGCCATGCCATTGTTTCTCGCTGGCCTGCTGCAAAAGCCAGCGTAAAGATGATTCATCGTAGTCGGGGCAGAGCGATTTCGTGACTGCGAATCGCGGCAAGTGCTCGAGCAATGTCTCGCATGAGAAGTCCTCTTCCGGCGATTGCTCTGACTGGTGAAACGGGCTCTTGTGTCTGCGTGCCACAAAAAAATCCGCTAGTGCGGAAAGTGGCCGAACACACAATCGCGTGGCAGAAGAGAGTCCGCGGTCTTCCCAACGATCTAGAAAATAGCGGGCGGGGCGCAAAAGTCTTGTCCAATGAACACCGTAGGGAAAGGCCGTCAAACCTCCCAGACCTTCCCAGATCCTCCTGCTTGCGTCGTTTGCGCCATCCGTGAAGGACAAATCTTGCGGCCCGGCGAAGAAAGTCCTTTGGAGTTCAACTGCAGCGAGGCGATTGCGGACGGAAGGATCCACCATGAACTGGCTGGAGACAACCGCGCGGATCGGCCGACCCTGCATCCGCATTCGACGCGGTATGACACCGTAGAAACCACAAATCTTTTCTCCTTGTTCTTGATAAACCAAAGAAGGAAGATCCGCGTCGTACCAAGGATTTTCAAAGAAGAGGAGCCGAAAATGGATTTCGAGTTCGCTGGAGGAAAAGGGATTTCCAGGAAATACTCTTTTGTGCAAATCAACGACTTCTGGAATATCTTTGGGCGAAAAAGGCCGAATTCTCGTCGCAACGGCATAAGCGGCGGGCCCACAATCCGTCTTCGTTAACATTGCTGGACTTTTTGTCACACTGCAATGGGGAGAAGCCAGCCCGCTCGAGGTCGAGGGCGCTGGGCTCCTACTGTTAGTTCGGCTAGTAAGTTTGCGCAAGGCTAGTTGGCGACGATATGGCATTGAGTCCGGGGACTGTGGCCGATGCTCTTAATGGCCGTTCTGC
This sequence comes from Acidobacteriota bacterium, assembly GCA_003224105.1. Classification (GTDB taxonomy): domain Bacteria; phylum Acidobacteriota; class Terriglobia; order Acidiferrales; family UBA7541; genus Acidiferrum. The sequence continues at coordinate 13,414 of QHYL01000409.1, forward strand.
AACGCAAGATGGCAAAGACTTTTCACTACGGTGAACTCTTCTGGATTTACATCAAGCAAGTCGAGCTTTTCCTGGGTGCAATTCTCGATAAATAAAACAAGATCGACGAAGGCAAAGGAATCCAAGAGGCCGCTTTCCAAGAGATTGGTGCTCTCAGAAATCTCCGTATGGCTGGCGCCATTGAGGCCATTCTGCTTGACCCAGCCAATCACCTGTTGGATGAGTTCCTGTTCGGCAACTGGTTTCACGCGACACCTTCGAGTAGACTCGACAGCTTTCCGCGGTCGATCTTTTGATTTACGTTTAATGGCAACGAATCAACGAGGTAAATTTTCCGGGGAACCATGTAGTCGGGCAAGAGATTGCCGCAGCTTGCCAGAATGCGAGCCTCATCGAGGGTCTTGATGCCGGAGACGAAGGCAACAACGCCTTCGGCGCTGCCATTATGGACCGGCCAGGGAACCGAAACGACCTGGTCGGTGCCGCAGGCGCGACGTAGCACAGCCTCAATCTCCTGTAACTCGACGCGGTAACCGCGGATTTTGACCTGGTGATCCATCCGGCCGAGATAATGAAGATTACCGGACTCATCTTGCTTGACGAGATCGCCGGTGCGATACCACAAGCGATCATCCGCGCCTGGCAAACGCACAAACTGCTGCTGAGTTTTTTCGAGATTATGCCAGTAACCTGTGGCAACTTGCGATCCGGAAAGGCAGAGCTCACCGGCGTCTCCGAGTGGGACGCTTTTTCCATGGGAATCTGTTACGGAGAATTGCTGGCCCTCGAAAATTTGACCAATGGGAACGAGGCCGTTTGAGCACTCCTGAAAAGACTTTTGCGAATCCCAGCGATAATGAGCGATGGCGATGGTAGCTTCTGTCGGTCCGTAGAGATTCTCAACGATGGAGTCTGGGGCAGCTGCCTGCCAGGACCGTGCATAAGACGCCGGCAGAGGCTCACCGCAAAACAGGCTGAAGCGCAGAGAAGGGAAGCAGCGCGGAGAGAGCAACCGCATTTTGGACAGGAGACCGGCCACCGATGGCACGGAAAACCACATCGTCAGCTCATGATCACGAATGAATTTGGCCGGGGCCATGATGGAATTGTCGGGAACGCAGTACAAACACGCTCCGCGTTCCCAACACACAAACATGTCGTGTGCGCTCAAATCAAATGTAAGATCAAATTGTTGAGAAAAGCGGTCGTGTTCACTTACGTTGTAGCGCTGGCAGATGTAGTTAACGTATGACCGCACATTGCCTTGGCTGATCGGAACTCCTTTGGGTATGCCGGTGCTGCCAGACGTGAACAAGAGATAGGCGAAAGAAGCAGGAGTGGAGTTTTCTTCAAAGGAGAAGTCTTCTCTGCTTGGCAATTGGTCGGCGAATAGGAAACGATGATGCGGATTCCGGGATGGCAGTTCTGCCAGCGATGCTACTTCAGGCAGAATGATAACCAGGGGCCGGTCCGCCGCTTTCAACAGGCCAGACAACTGGGGGAGGCATTCTTTACCGATGATGAGAACCGTGCAGTCGGATAGAGCGAGCATTTGGAGAGTTCGCTCCAGAGGGAACTTTGGATTGAGAGGCACGTACCCTTTGCTGGCTGCGAGCGAGCCGAGAACGCCTGCGTAAGCTGTTTTGCTGCGATACGCCAAAACAGCGACGAGTGAGAATGATTCCTGGTCGCTCCGCAGAGTGCGAATGGCCGAAGCAATCTTGCAGACGATCCTGCGGAGGTTTGCATAGCTTAGAGACTCGCCGTCTACAAAAAGTGCGGGACGCTGGGGGAAGCCCTCAGCGGATTCAAGGAAGCCGCGGAAGAGGCTTCGAAAAGATCTTTGTGGCATCATTGGGGCGATTGGTTTCAGTCCAAGGAGTATTTGCGGCCTAGTGCAAGTCTGGCCTAAGTCACAAGGGTAGACTCAAGCCAAAATATCGATTCTTTCCAGCGCGCGATCAAACGCGGCACTGGCGTGCTGCAGCTCCTCTTCGGTGGCGGGGATATCCAGAATGAACGTGCGATATCCCAACGAGATGTACCGAGAGAGTTCGTTGGCGACAGGCTCGTAGCTTCCAACCAAGTAGGGGCAGAAGGTCTTGTATTGCTCAAAAGGTCTGAGCCAATAAGTACTTCTCATGGCGCGCGTTTTGTTTGCGGTATCCGAGAGTTGCTTGTGCCATAAGGAATCCGAAACCTTCATGGCGAGCTGATGAGTCAGTTCGCCCTTACGATCTTCCGGGAACCGTTGCTCGGCAACATCCCAGGCTTCATCCTCTGTTTCTCGAGCAATGATCCCCACGCGAATTCCGGACTTAAAACCACTAGTTGCTGGTTCTGCTTCGCACTCACTGGCTGGCCGCGGGTATTTCACCGCCGTCGCGCCAAGTTTTCTCGCGGCGTCCAGGCCGGCATCCGACGAGCCGGAGACAAAGATTTCCGGAAGAAGTTCAGGAGGAAGAGCCGGAGTCATTCTCAGCTGGTCGATCCTATAAGACTCTCCGTGAAAAGTGACTGGAGCGGCACTGGACAAAAGCTGATTGATGATCGTCGCGTATTCAATCAGACGGGCATAGCGCTTGTCGTGCGGAGTTGTGTCGTTCAATGCGACGAGGTCGTTTTTGAATCCGCCGGCGAGCATGTTCAGGTAAATCCGCCGGTGATGAAGGTACCCAAAGGAAGCCACCATCTTTGCAACGGAATAGGGGTGCATGTAAACGGGTTGAATTGCTACCAGGGGGCTTAGTGTCCTTGTGGACTCAACGATGATTTGAGACACAAGCCAAGGGTCCACGAGCGAGTTGTCTGTGTATACGAGGATTCCCGTGCATCCGCAACGCTCGCTCCAGCGAGCGACCTTTCTGACTTGGCGGACATAGGAATCCTTGTCGAAGGCGAGGGATTGCGGGCAGGTCGAGAATATCTCAACTGGTCTTTCGACATTGCTGCGCATTACGATGGGCACCTGGGACAAGGGTTTCGCACTTGCGAACGGAAGTTCCGACTTCAAGCCTGCTTTGCTTGAGAGCATGCTGGCCTCCTTTTCGGCCTTTCATGGTGACGGAGGTTTCAGAACCTACCGTCCGGGACTGTCAATTCCGTAAGAGTCCTTGACGTGGGAATAGGCTGCAGTCGAGGTGCTAGAACTAGTGATTGTTTGAATCGACGGGGACAATGTAGAGACCACAGGGACTCGGTCCGGCTCGTTGGATGGTGAGGCTGCTTGAGAATGGAACCGCTGCTTTAGTGCGTCCACAAAATCAAATACAGACTGCAATTCGAGTTCTAGTTCCCAAGGGCTTCCATAGAATTTTTTCCGAAATAGATGGCTCTGGGGGCTTCCACCATTCGCGAGAGATTCACCACCATAAGAAGAGACATAGTGACGGTACGTGGATGCCGCCAAGTCCATCGCTAGTCGGGACATATTCTTTTGTTTTCCGTAAGGGAAGGCGAAAAAAGTGACTGGCTTTTTGACATGAGCCTCCAGATCTTGCCTTGAGCCAATGATTTCCGATTGCAGATGCTCCAAGTCTGTGGAGCCACAGTCGAAATGCTCGCGAGTGTGGCTGCCGAACTCGGCTCCGCGGGTGTTCCAATACGCGATTTGGTCCCAAGTCAAGGGTAGGAAGCCCTTCCTGTCTTTTGCGAGGTCATGGTCAAATTCCCTATGAGCCTCCACCGGCCCGGTGGTCACAAACAGCGTCGATGAAGTTTCTGTTTCGTTTGCCACTGCGCGAAGGCCAAGGAAATTGTCCGCGTAACCATCGTCGAAGGTAAGCACAACTGTTGGAATACGTATCCGACGAGAGCGCAAGAGATCAGAAGCCTCCGCAAGACTCACTATGCGGTAATGCTTTCGGAGAAACAGAACTTGTCTCCAAAAGGTTTCTGTTGGCACACCCATTCTGTGAGGGCGATCAGAAACCAAGTGATGCGCAAGAATAAGCACCGGATAACGCCCCGTGAGCCGACGGTACCAATTCCGCCCTAGGACGCTCGGAGAGAGAAGCAACAGAGTATCCAGGCAAAGCCTCCAGACAGATCTGCAGCGACTACTATGAGTTTCCGTTTGGAAAGTACCCTTCTCGGCGCCGTTGAGCTGTGAAAGAGATGGCGCGAGAACCCTAATCGCCCATTGCGATACCGCTGTCGTTGCAGCCTCTGAATGGCCAGCGATACAGATTATGTCATCCCTGCTGGATTCCACATCCTTGCCTGGGTTAAGGATACTAGCTCGAATGCAACCATTTGATGCATTTACTGCGGAATCGGGGAGGGGAAAAAACTCTCCAAGCACAATAGTGAGATCGACGTCCCCAAGAGAGAGGGCTGCGACGCCTGCTTCCTTGTTTTCGCCCGTGACGATAAATAGCCATCCCGCTCTAGCGCATTCCTGCCTCAGCCTTTTCATATTGAATGTTGAATCGTTCGGGGAGGGGGGGCAGCCGTGGACGAACCAAAAGAACCATGCCACCACCTTGTCCACGAAGGAGTGGAAGAGAAATCGCACCTTTGACCATTGTCTGGGCATGAGGGAAATTTCTCGCGTCTTGCCCGTTGCGATCAACTGTTGGATCCAGGGGATAGAGCGCATGGGGCGCTGGACGACGCCACAAATTTGAGTTCCTGGAACTTCGCGAAGAAGTCGGTTCGCAAAGTTCCAAGTGCGTGAGGGACGAACGTTGGAAATTAGCAAGACCCTTGATGTTCTCATGACTATTCTTGGTCGCTGAAAGTCAGCATCGTTTAGGAGCAAAGGATACTGGAGCCGGTAATCCTAGTAAGCGTTCTTGTTACGGTACTTTGGAAAGAGCGTGAGGAAAATAATCCTTAGATCAAAGGCAAGACTCCAGTTTTGGAGATAAAACAAATCGTGCTCCACGCGCTTGCGGATGGATGTATCTCCACGCCAGCCGTTAACCTGGGCCCAGCCGGTGATACCCACCTTCAGGCGATGACGATTGTTGTACCGGGCTACTTCATGAAGGAACTTTTCCACGAAGCGAACAAGCTCTGGCCGCGGACCGACAACACTCATCTCGCCTCTTAAGACGTTGAAGAACTGCGGAAGCTCGTCAAGGCTTGTTCTTCGGAGGAAGATTCCCACACGAGTGCGGCGTGGATCATTTGGCGTCGTATGCAGCCCATCGCTCTCAGAGGGATCGCCGACTCTCATGGTGCGAAACTTGTACATGCGAAAGATCTTCCCGTTGAGTCCTACTCGATTCTGACGGAACAACACGGGCCCGGGAGAACTGAGCCGCACAGCGACCGCAATCACAGCCATCACAGGCGCGGTCACCAAAATTGCAAAGATGGAGAAAACTATGTCGAATGCCCGCTTCAGCAGGGAATAAGCAATGGATTCGATGGGGGTTGCCGTGAGGTCAAAAATCTGAAGGCGCCCAAACTGGAAGAGTCTCTCTTGGATCGTCATGTGATCGCCTAAATCAACGATGGCGCGCACCGGCAGGCAAAAACGCTCGAGCATTTTCATGAAGTTCGGGATTTCAGAGAATCTGGTAGGGGGAAGGGCGAGAATAATTTCGTCGATATCGCCATTTCGGTTGATTCTTCCCGTCAACTGTTCCGGGGAATAGACCGGCGCGTCATCCACGGCTACCGTCTGTCCTGGAAGGTTTACGTACCCCATGACACGGCAGAAGGAGAGCGGCCCGCGAATGAGTCTATGCGTTGCCCGGCGAGCAAAGCGGTCCGCGCCAACCACCAGGACGCGATTCGGCTTCCGGAGCCCAGAATGACTGTGAGCAAGAATTCGGAACAGAGCGCGCACTGTCAGCGCCATCAAAAACAAAGAGACGCCGCTGAAAGCAAGAAACATACGCGACAGAGTTGTGTAGCGGTGGAAAAAGAAGAGCACTCCTATGACTAAAGCGTAGGTGAGAACGCAGGCCGGAAAGGCTGCGCGGATTCCCGTGCGCTCCCGAAAGAGTGTTTGGACGCCGGCAACTCCGAAATGCTCGGCAATCATCGCCCAGACCACAGTCGTAAGCAGAACCAGGTTGAAGTAGCTGTAAGGGTTGATTCCGGCGACGACATCAGCATGGCCAGTCAAGATGCGCGCATATCCGGCGACAGAGAAAGAAAGGAAGGGTAGGGAATAGACTGCGATTCTCAAATAGAAGTGATAAAAGTTGACGAAACGTCTCATGGCTAGTGCGCTGGGCTCAACAGTTGTCCGGAGATCAAAAACAAAACGATTACTTTGTTACCGCGGCTTCGCTTGAACAGTAAACGAGAGGCTCTAAGTGCCTTGAAACGCTCCCTCGCGGTGCGAATCGCTATTTACCCTATGACGCGGGATTCCGCTTGCATGACTCGCCTTCTCAGGATCCCGATGGCCCATCACCAGCGGGGACTGCGCTTGCCGGGGAGTAGACGTCCATGTGAGCTTCTGCTCTCCGCTCAAATAGCGGAACAATCCCAGGAGCATGGCAAGATTCATAGAACAGAAGTGTAGTGGCAGGGCAAAAAGGCGGATAGGTTTCCCTAGCTTCTTGAGTAAGCATCCAACGCAAGCGCTCAGATAAAATGCGCTCTGAGCTGTCAATAGAATTGAAAAGCTGCCGTGGCCAGCCATCAGCGTGCTGCAGCCAAGCGCAATCAGAAGCAACAATGGGGCAAGCCAGCGAAGGACCCTATGCGAAAAGAAACAGAACGCGAGCATACCTTTTAAGGGGTTGAGGCATTGTAGGTTTGCGAAAAGCGTCTGATAATTGCCGGCGCCGATTCTGACTCTTCGAGCAAACTGGGCAGAGAGCGTTGGAGCAATTTCTTCGACGGCAAGCGCCTCGGGGTCGTAAATGACGCGATAGCCCCTTAAGCGAATCTCCAGCGGAATTTGGAAGTCCTCGATGATCGTTCGCTTCTGCGGCCGGAAAAGAGAACGGCGGACCGCTAATACGCTGCCGTTACCTCCCATTGTGCAGTCGAGCCGGTTCTCCAGGAGTTTTAGGGCGGATTCGTAGCGCCAATAAAGAGCCTCGGCCGCCGGGTCCGATCCCTGAGAAGCCACGCGATTCTCCTCTCCACTTACGGCGCCGACCCTGGGATTTGCAAAGTGGCGAACGAGATTGCGAATACAATTGGGCTCAAGTCTTGTGTTCGCGTCCGTAATCATTAAAATCTCGGCCGTGGTTTGCTGCGCGAGAGAGGTGAGCACCGCCAGTTTCCCGCGGCGATCCTTAAAATGAGTCACGTGAAGCTGGTCAAATTCCATTTGACTCAGAAGATCCGCGGTAGAATCTGTCGGTGCATCGAGCCCAATCAGAAATTCAAATCGATCGGAAGGATAGTCACTGTCGAGCGTATTCTTTACCTTCGCCTGAATTACGGCTTCTTCGTTATGGGCGGACATCAGGACAGCAACATGTGGAACGTATTGTACAGAGGGCACGCACCTTCGTCCGCCCCGATGAAACAGAAAGAGCAAGTCTGATTTTGCCTGCGATACGACCGAAAACAGGAAAAGCACGAGCGGATAGCCGACATAATTGTAGGCAACCAAGCCCATACAAATCCAAAAGAGCAATTCAGGTTTGGACATACCCATGTTTATGAGCCCCAATTCATTGCGGAGGTTTGTAATTCAGGAATCAAAGCGCTTACAGCCGGGTCCGAAGTTCCCTCTATTGTCCGGGCAATGTTTTGAATGCCTACCGCAAATGCGACCGGATAGTAGAGGAAGTATTCATAGCCGATGTGGGCGAAGAATGCTCCAAAAATGAATGACAGCAGGCTGACCAAAGTGGCACGCGCCATGAATTTGAGTTCCAGACCTTGTGGGCCGGCGATCGTTTTCTTTCCCAGCATCCGCATATGTTGGATCGCAGTCCAGAGAAGAGCGACAAAGAGACCGAGAGCAGGGACTCCGGCTTCAGAAGAGATTTCGGCAAACGTGTTATGAACTCCAAGCCATGCCTCAGGTTTCCCAATCTCCGTGCCGCTGGCGATCTCAAAGTTTCCGAGCCCCAAGCCAAAAAGAGGATTCTCCAGGCTGTAATGAATAGCCCGCTCCAGAACGCCCAGACGCTCTTCCTTGGACACCTCTGCGGACGCAGCAATCTCGTTCTGTGAATTCTCTGACCCCGACCAGACGGTTGCCATTCTTTGCCAAAACACACCGGGCGCCAGGCTAATAGCCGCCAGTGCGATCAGGACAATTCCAACGCCAATGAGCTTTCCACGGGGAGTGCCACGCAAAACGAACAGAAACGTGAGAGCAATCGACAAGAGGACGTTCAGCGAGCCACTGCGCGATGCGGTTAGCACCAACATCCACATGAGAAAGAGGACGGACGAGATGAGCAGGCTCGTCTTGAAAAAGCCGGGTTGAAGAATGCAAATGGCGGCGATGTAGGGAATAGTGAGTGCGACGGCAAGACCCAGGAAGTTCCACCCGAGGATCCCCATGCTGATCCCTGAGAGACGTTGATCCACCCAAACGACGTGAGAGGATTGAACGATTGAGTAGGCGCAAACGACAAGCTCACTCAGGATAATGGCCCAAAGAATTTTGCGGACGCGTTCGATTGACACCAGGGTCTGCGTGAGCAGAAAGAATACGATGAGCGTTTTAAGCCACACTTGAGTTAGAACTTGAAAGCTTCCGCCTCTCCAATAAGCGAATGGCACGCCCACTGCAAAACAACCAGTGAGGAGAAGCACAATTTGCAGCTCCCTTGTCCAAGTCAGGCGGACGCTTCCGAGGAGAAAGGAGCCGAGATACGCCGATCCCGCGCAGAGTCCCAGAATGAAAGTAAGGTGCAGTTGACCAAGCACGGGGAAGATGTCTTCTGGCCGGGCATATATGGCGATAGTGAAAAGCACTACGAAAAAGAAACTCACGCCGGCACTCTGTTTATTCAAATTTGAGGGAGCAGAGTCCGGCGTTACGCTTGTGTCGTTCTCAACAAATGGAATAGCGTAGTTCAAGGCGTCACTAGTGCAGGATGAGAGACAACTTCTTTAGCAATCGGTTTTTTGGCGTTTGATACCACTCGGTCGAGCACGTCTTCGACCTTGTCCACCACCGCTTCCCAACCATGATTCGCTACAACCTCTTTGCGCGCTGCGTTTTCGATGGCTTTCCGGAGAGCGGACTTTTTAAGGATCTCAATGACCGCACTGGCGAAGTCCCGTGGTTGTCCTGCTAGGAGAATCTGTCTTCCATCTCGAAATGGCAGTCCTTCCGCGCCAATCGGCGTGGAGACCACCGCTTTGGCCATGGCCATAGCTTCCGGGATCTTGATACGTGTGCCGCCGCCAACCCGCAGGGGAACCACGACGGCCTCGGCTTGAGAGAGATATGGCCGAACATCAGGAACCGCCCCGGTAACTTCCACGGAAGGCGCTTTGGCAGCTATCGCCCGCAGTCGCGCGGATGGATTTCGCCCGACAACAATGAAACTCGCATGGGGTGCTGCTTGCCGGATTAGCGGGTAAACGCTCTCCAGAAACCACACGATTCCGTCCTCATTTGGATCCCAATCCATGGAGCCAACGAAGACCATTCTTCCCGGTACGGATTGATTCTCGGACAGGCAAAAGAAATCCGTATCCACCCCAGTCGGAAGCGTGGAAATGTGATCCACTCCAAACTCGCGCCGGATTGCTTGTTGATCCTCGTCGGACACTGTGAGCACATGATCGAACGAGCGGCACACCTGAGCCTCCAACGGTCGCGTTTTTTCCCATTCACTCCCAAATACGATTTTGCGCAGAGGGTGCTTCTCGACTTGCCATTTCCGCTTTCTTAGCTGGAATTCAACATTGTGCTCAAACACGATTTTGGGCCTGAAGGAGCACTGGAGCAGAGGAGCGGCTGTATGCAAGAAGTCACAAAAAAGGAGGTCAAAATGCTCTCTTGCCAATAGGTCTTCGACTGTGGATCGAAAATGAGGCAAGCAACATTTCGCGAGAAAATAGGGCAACGCGCTGAATTGACTGGTGACGAGTTCCTTGTAAAACCTGCCGGAGTACTTTCTCGTTTCCTGCCAGGGTACCTGCGTATAGCTCTCGAACACTTCTTGCATCTTATGAATGGATTCAGCATCTGCAACAGGATCCGCGAACGAGACGGCGTGAATGGAAGCGCGCTTCCCAAGCCGCGAAAAAATATTGAGCGAACGCACCTTTCCGCCGGTGTCAGTGGGGTAGAGCGGTTGCCGAAGTGTGAGCAGAATCTTCATGGGCAGGTGCCGTCTCAGGAAGGCAGAACCACCTCGGAATATTTGCCCGAACCTGGTCCGCAAAAAGCGAAATGCTCGCGAGTCGGCTGCGATGATCGGACAGTATCGTCGCGGTCGAGGAAGATGCGGCACCACAACTCAAAATTCAGCAATCGCCAACAGCCTTCCGTGGCGGACGAACTGCCTTGGCGGTGAGCGTTCAAGAGATATTCAACGTAGCCTGGCTTAACAAGACGTCGTTCGGCAAGCCGTCCGTCTGTAAGAATCACTTTGAGCTTCTCGAAAAGCTGATTCCTCAACCAGGGTCGAATGGGAGTAGGGAATCCTTTCTTGTTTCGCTTGAGAACTTCCGGGGGCAAATCGCGAGTCATTGCTTTGCGGAGCAGATATTTTCCGGATGAAAAGCGCAGCTTGTACCGCGCCGGAAGGCCGGCCGCGAACTCCACAACCTTGTGATCCAGGAAGGGGACGCGGCTCTCGATAGACGCAGCCATACTCATTTGGTCTTGTTTCATGAGCAGCTCGACCAGATAAGTCTTGATATCCAGGTACAACAGATCGTTCAAAGCGTTTCCGTTCAATCCGCTGGCTGGGAAATACTGCATGGAGTTCGCATAGGCATTCACATCGCAGAGTTCGTCGTTCAATGCATTGTCAAATAGCTGTGGCTGTTGTTGTTGAGGAAACGCGGCGTAGAAGTTGTCAAAGTAAACTTGTTCGAAACTCTCTGGATCGTACAGGAAGGAATGCCGCAATTTGCGTAGCATCCAGTCCGGGCCAACCTCCGAAGACAATGCTTTGCGCACGGTCTGCCGGACAAATTGCGGGACAATCGCCCGATACAACGGGCCGCCACGCAAATTCCAAAGTGCAACTCGATACTTCAAGTAACCGGCGAAAAGTTCGTCGCCACCCTCACCTGTTAGGACAACCTTTACCTTCTCGCTCGCCAAGCGCGACACAAAGAAGAGGGCAACACTGGATGGCCACACAAGAGGTTCATCTTCGTGCCAAATCAGGCGAGGCAGGGTTGCGAAGAAATCTTCCGGGCCGAGGATGACCTCGTTGTATTCCGCTCCGATATGCTTGGCGACCGCCCGGCCGTAAGGCAATTCGCTATATTGGTTTTCGGCATAACCCACCGAGAAAGTTTGAATGGGCTCTTTTTTCAACGAAGCCATTACCGCAGCTATGGCGCTCGAATCGAGCCCACCGCTTAAGAAAACCCCCAGTGGGACATCGCTCATCAGGTGGGAGCGAACGGTTTCCGTGAAAAGCTCGCGAAACTGTGAGATGCATTGAGCCTCACCGAGAGGATTTTCCGGCGGCACATTATTCAAGTCCCAATACTCAGTGACTTGCGGTTGCGGATTCTCTGCGGTTAGATCAATGCAGAGGCGATTTCCGGGCAGAAGTTTGTGTACATTCTGATAGAGAGTCTCCTGCGCCGCGAGATAACCAAAGGTAAAGAATTCAGGAAGCGCTCGCCGGTTGAGGCTGGCTTTGAAATCTCGTAGCTCGAAGAGAGCTTTGATTTCCGAAGCAAATGCGAATCGCTCGCTTGTCATCGCAAAGTAAAAAGGCTTGATTCCCAGTCGGTCTCTCGCACAGAAGAGCCTGTTGCGCCGCGCGTCCCAAATTGCAAAGGCAAACATGCCTCGGAGGTGAGAGACACAATCGTTGCCGTATTCCTCATATAAATGAACGATCGTTTCCGTATCGCTGTTGGAAGCGAACCGGTGGCCAAGCTTTTCCAAACGGGGGCGAAGCTCCGCGTGGTTGTAGATTTCCCCGTTAAAGACAATCCAAACGCTCCGGTCTTCGTTGCACATCGGTTGATGGCCGCCTGACAGATCCACGATACTCAATCTTTGGAAACCGAAAGCAACTGGGCCGGAGTGAAAGCTTCCTCGATCATCGGGGCCGCGATGACGAAGAACATTGGACATAGCCTCCAACTCTTCACCGAGAAACCCGCTTCCACGCAGGTCGAGAATTCCGCAAATTCCGCACATAGTGTTTTTTTTGTGACCGAAGACTTAATCTTTCTCGAGTCGAGAGGAGTTCATTTCTACTAAAGATGAAGTGTCAGCTCAGATTTGTTCAAGATACTGCCTCATGCTGCTGGGCCCTTCGAAATGCTCGTTGGCTTGTGGATTCGATTCGTGCTTTGTGGGTAGATCAAACGGCCGCGAGGTTGAACGCTCGTCAGCACTTCTACTCCATTCGCTATGTTTTACCGGCAAACTTGCGTCAAATAGCCGGCGGCCACTGAATGCGAAGTAGCTGCCCCCACAAATGACGAACTGCATTACCGCTCTGTTAGCGTCCGTCGAACAGTATAAAAACGTGGCGTTGCTTGCGAATGGTCCAACTTGCCAATTCCCCGGCTTGTCGGCGAAAAATAAATGGTCTTGCGAGATTGCCGTGGAATAGCGAAACGCGTTCACCGGAGCTCCCCTGTGTCCTGACTCCACGGGGCGGAGTAACCCGAGGTGGGCTGTAACCTCCGAATGCGGAATCAGCATGGTCGTCAATTCAACAGGCAACGGCGCATGAGTTGTCACTCGGAAGGTGGGAGATACCTCCTTTTTTCCGTAAACCGGCGAATGCCAGCCTCGGGAAATCTCCTTCCGGCAGCTGCTACTGGCTGTGCACAACAGGGCGAGAGGAGCGACGTCATCTCCAACGAACATGGCGCCATCTGGGATTGCATACAGAGAGCCCGGCGCAAAATGCCACGAAGCTGTCAGTTTGTGTAATCCCGTTCCTTCGAGGACATCGCGTATGACCCAGAAGCGCGATTTCAAGTGAAAAATAAACCGGCGATGCTGAACTGGCGAAGGCAGTTGCGAATAACCGGTGTGCGTGCCGAGAAAAAAGTCAAACGTTTTGCCGTTTATCCAGGAGCCCAACGCGCCATTGGCTCTTCCTTTCCATTCGAAAGGTCCTGCGGGGTCGGCTTGACTAGTGTCGTCCACCTGAATGGTGTTGTGGGCGGATGTTCCGCGAAACCAGTCGCGTTCGCCGCAAGGATCTGCATAGGTAAACGTGCCTGGATCAATCAGCAGCGGTTTTCCATTTGCAGTTAGTTGCACACTCAGCGCGTCGGCGTGACCATGACCACTTCGGCCCGCTCCTTGTGGGCCAGCGTCTACCACAAGCTGGTACGATGTAGAACCAGAGCTTCGCATCACATAAAGTCCACCAGCTTCCTTCGCTAAGGAATTATGTTCCAGCCTCTGCGGTGGCAGCCCCTTGAACCGTCGCACGCCTTCTGTGCCCAATAGCCAAAGCAGCTCTTCTGTTCCGCGACTAGCCTCAGTTTTGAAATCGGGCCGGTCATACAACGCAGAACCTATGACTAAAGGATCGAGCATGTGCTCCCGCTGATTGCGGCTAGGGTCAAAAACGCGGCCGCCATCATCATCCCCAAACTGAGGCGCGAGCCCGGCATCGGCAAACTCAGCCGTGGTTTCGAGCATCTTTTCAATGATCTGGTCAAAGCTTTGAGGGACTGGAATGTGGTTTAGTTCCGCAAGAATCCGCGAATGAAGGAGAAAGTCCAGAGCATAAGTGTGGTAATACATTGACTGCTCAAAGTGCATGCCGTCCGGACGGACTTGGCGCTGGGCCTCCTTCAAAATAATGTTCCAACCGCAATCCCGCCAGTACCGAGCTGCGGAAAGCCCAGGACACAATAGGCCGATGAAAAAGAGACCGACTCCCTCCCCTAGCAAGTGAGTATTCGGAGAGAAGTAAGTCGAAAGGAATCTCTTGATATGCCGCGCATTCAAAGCCAGGGCGTGAGAGAGGTCGGCAGAGAACTCCTTGGGAACGACAGAGCAACCATCGAGCAAATGCCACACCCACAGCCAGGACAAGCTTCTAAACGCAACTTCCAAGCTGCTTGCCCAATTAATTCCCATTGGATACGGATTCTTCTCGCGCCATTGATACCACTGTTGGAACAGCTCTCGTACGTAGGCATTTTCTTCGGTCAGGCGATAGGCTTTGGCAAGAGTCACCAGGTGTTGGTGGCGGTTTAGTTCCCAAACCACCTTCGAATCACCGACCTGATCGAAGTCCAGATATGGAATGCGAAACCATGGACGAACCGGCGCGCGTTTGCCGTGCACGGCATCCAGGTGCCAGTCGATTTCCGGGCCGTAGTTCAGTCCCTGGTATCCGAGCAAGTCAAAACGATGCCGGCAAATTTGCTCGGCTCGCTCGACAATCTGTTCCGCTGCCTCGGGAAACAGCTCCCAAAGTGACGCGAAGATTTCTGGCAATTCTTCTTTTCTAAAGAAAAAATGACCGCAGCGTTCCAGACCATTCCTGTGGTCACCGTTCACTGTGGAGATGCCCATTTGATACAAAGTAAAATCACAGCCCTTTGCCAAGGCCTGCAGCGTTCGCACTCGAATCTCGTCCCAGCCCATTTCGGTCAGGCGCTTACAGCGTCTGATCCATTGATTCTTAGTCGGCACTGGCGAAGTCCTGGGCGAGTTCCTTTGTTTTTAGGGAAGATTCTTCCAGCAGCCAATCCGCAGTTCGCGCGATGTTGTCTTCCGCACCGTGGAATTGCGTCTGTTCCTTCACCCGCTGGTAACGCTCGGTCACTAAAACAAGCTTGTCGTATAAGTCGCTTGCATCGTTTTCGCGGTACGTAGTTACCTGGGGAGGGCGACTGTAATTCTCACTGGCAATGACGGGAACTCCCAGCGCCAGTGACTCCAAAACTGAAGCGGCCACGCCATCACATGCCGGTGTGCGTATATAGGCGAAACAACGTTCGAGCAATGTTGAAAACGCGTCGTGACACAGGTTACCGAGCAACAGTAGACTCTCTATCTCGTGGGTCGGCCACTGGACAACGAATTCCTGTACAGCACGTAATTCCTTTGAGGGAAATCCAAGCCAGATGTATCCCGCTTGTGTGTGGTGTTCGCGGAACTTTTTCATGGCTTCGCGCAGCATTCCGAGTTGGTACTCGGGGCGGAAGGACACGTAACAAAAAAAGACCGGATGATGCCCTCTCAGAAATGACTCGATTTTCGGGCCCAGCGGAATCCGTTCGAATTCCAAATTTTGCCTGGAGAATGCTGGAATTGCCCTAACGCGATCAGGTTTAATGCCATAGCTTTCAATCGCCTGCTTAATCTTGGCATCGTTGCAAGCGATCCTCCCGCACAGCACAAAGAGAAGCTTGTACACTTCCCGCAAGAATGTCCCTTGCGGTCTTGGAAAGTATTTTTGTTGCAAGCCGCCTTGCCAGCTCAGCGCTACGGGGCGGCCACTGAGTCTGCCAACCAGCGCGGCCAGCAAGGCCAGAACATATCCCGTTTTTGACTGGCCGTTGACATGCATCTGAAACTGATAACCTTTCCAGGCAAACCGAATCAGCTTATAGACGTAGTCAAAGCCGTTTTGAACGTCGACGTAATCGTTTGTTTTTCGTTTACGGTTCTCGTTGATATTCAAAACCTGACATACATGCCCCCGGTGCCGAATTTCTTCGACGAGTAATTTCGTTTGCATGGCCCAGCCGCACGCCGGGGGAGGGTAGTTGCCAATCTCGAGGATCTTCACGTGGCGCCTCGCTGGTGATTTGATCTTTGTCGCTTGAGTTAGATCGCGGCGGCCTCTGCCTGGCCGCCCGTTTTGAGCTTTACCCAATGGAGGAAGTTCCACGCAGGCGCGGGCAGTTTGCCGCGAAGCCATTCCTTACTTTGTGCAAGCGAATTCGTGCATGAGAGATACACGCTTCCACTGCTCCCAGGCCGCGCAAAACTCAAGTTCAAGTAGACACCTGGTTTCGCTCCCCAGTTCTGCTTGTGCGGCGCAAATCCTCCAAGAAAGTCGTACCGTTTTACACCGGTCTCAATAAAGTGTTTCAGCATATCTCCCCGCAGGGCATAGCCAGCTTTGTCAGCCGCAAATCTTGGATCGAATCCTTCCTGTAGGATGTAGACCGTGTCCCGATAGCGAAAACAATATTGAGTAGCTGCGGGCGCGCCGCTCAATTCCATGAGCCAGAACTCCAGCCAACCTTTGCGGAGAAAGGATTCTCCCATCGAACGGTAAAATTCTCTGCGCTCGCGAGAGCCAAAGCTTCCTGGCTGGTTCACCAGATTCCAGCGCTTCTCGTGAAGCGAAAAAAGAATCTCCAGCCTTTTCGATAGGACGTCTGGATTGTCACAGCGATGAATCATGACCTGGTATCGCTGCGTCAATTTTCGCGGGTAGCGCGTTACCAAAGGTCGAAAAGCGGGCGAGAGACTTTCCAAATAAAGTGGCCAGGAGCTTGGTAACTGAATTGCTGAACAAGGAGAATCTTCTGCCACCAAGGTCCAGTTAGCGCGCTTGAGCTCTTCTATTAGAGCTGCGGCTGCCTTCGAATTGTCAGGCATAGTGTTGAGAGAGCAGATGTCCCAATCTTGATGGTCCTTTAGCCAACGCATGAGAGCTTGTGCACACTCTCTTTCGAAGCCCGGCCGAATGATTAAGTCAAGATTGTCTGAGTCTCCAGAGCCATCTCCAACAAAACGCAACCATGCCAATTTGCCAAGAAACGGGCTCTTGCGTTCTTCGAGATAGCAGGGAACCAGGCCGACGAGCGAGTCGTCTTGGTTGGAAAGCGCCAACGCCATTACTTGCTTGTTCTGGCCGAATGCCTTCCACCAGGAACCGAGCCATTCGGGCGTAGAAAAAATCGACAGGGACTTGTTATCGCGCAAAATCGTTTCCCAAGCTGGAATCTGTTCCTCGAGTTGCTTCCAGGTATTGTAAGTTGACACGCGAATCGTTTGCCCCTCAATTCCCTTGAGTTTCCGGAGCGATTCAGCCACGGGCGAATGCATAGGAGCTGCGTCTGCGAATGGATTCAAATGAGTTAGGGAAGTTGCCATCGTTAGGTCTTGTCGCGCTATAGCGAGTGCGCACGTCCATCAAGACATTGTCGTTTGCCTAGCAAGTGGCGGATTTTGAAGGCCAGGACTCTTTCTGCTCCGCACGCCCCAACGCATCCGCAAACGATGCTCGAAAAGAAAAAGGGAATTTGTTGTTGTGGGCATTCCTGTTTATAAAAAAAGACTTGCCAAACAATTTGCAGACGAAAACTGTCCGAATTGGCCGGAACCCAAATCTTAGGTGCGTATTCATCGACAAGTAATTTCCCCGGTCGATCATGGCAATGATCTTGCGTTTGCTTAGCGTCTCCATCAATTTCCGAAGATACGTGGTCTTAAATCTGACCCAAATTCCCGAGAGGCGATGTTCGGGAAGGATGAAAGCGTCGTATGCATAAATCGCATCGGGAGGAATCTCGATCTTGTAAGCGTAACGCTCTTCCAAATGCGAGGGCTTCTCACAGAACCACTCATATCCGACAATCCGGCTTTCGATGATCGCAACGGCGCAATGATCCTTCATTTCGAATCGTTTCAGGAACACTTCGGGTGTTCTTTGACATTCGGTCATACCTGGCAAATCCTTCAAACTCGCACGCCTAACCGCACAATTTGTTCGAGGCAAAGCCGTGCCAAGGTGTGGGATGCCCGTATACTCCAGGAAATGAAGGCAGTTGATATCCACTGGCTTGAACGGAATCCTCTGAAGCAGGTTTCTCACCGCAACAAGTAGCGATCGTTTGTAAAGCGGTTTCATTTGTCTTCAACGTTTCTAGAGCGTCCCCGAAACCCCTTACTGGCTCACAGCAGCCGCAGTGTGATTCATGCTAGACTCAGCGTTTGCCGGAATTCCCTGAAAATTGCATCGATGACGGGAAGAGCGCAGATCGACGACCTGTTGCTCCGGTCGGATAGCCGCCTGCAACGTTTCATTGTCGATCGTGTCCGTTCCTATAACGACGACTTCTGCCTGGGCGATCACATCTTCTAGTTCTGTTGAGAGACGAGCACCGATGTGAGGAATCTCCTCCTGAATGTATTGCCGATTGGATCCGGTCAGCCGGCCCATGGAAACGTCCTTGTCCCACACTTGAACGTCGCAGCCTTCGCCCAAGAGCCGCTTGATCAGCTGCACGGAAGGGCTTTCGCGGAGATCATCGGTGCCAGATTTGAAACTTAGTCCCAGAACACTGATTTTCTTGCACTTTGTTTCCAAAACTGCTTCAATCGCGCGATCGAGGTGTGCCTTGTTGCTGGGCAGCACTGCTCGCAGCAAAGGCAGATCCAGATCGAGTTGCTTTGCGCGATGGGTGAGGGCCCGAAGGTCCTTTGGCAAGCAAGAGCCTCCAAAAGCAAAGCCTGGATCCAGATACGCTTTAGAGATGTTAAGTTTCTTGTCCGCCGCGAAGATCTCTGTCACCCTGCGCACATCCAGATTCAGCTGAGTGCACAGAGAACCGATTTCGTTTGCGAAGGTTACCTTCAGCGCGTGAAAAGCGTTGCAAACATACTTAACCATTTCTGCTTCGCCCAGGGAGGTCTCGAAGATTTGTCCTGGCGCATCACGATAGAGATCACGCAGCGCGTCCAAATGCGAATAGTTATCGGCCCCTAAAACCGTGATTGTGGGATTCAAGAAATCGGAGACCGCGCAACCTTCGCGCGTAAATTCCGGGTTCGAGCACACGGCGAAATCGATCCCGCTCCGTTTGCCGCTTGCTTCTTCAATTGCGGGGATGATCACAGACATGGCTGTTCCCGGCAAAATGGTGCTGCGAATCACGACTGTATGGAAACCCTTCTTCGATCGCAGCGCCTCGCCAATGTCTTGGCAACTGCGTTTCACACTGTTTAGGTCCAAGCAGCCGTTCCTAAGGCTTGGTGTGCCTACGCAGACGAAGGAGACATCGGATTGGAGCACGGCGGAATGCGTATCCGTCGTAGCGCGCAGCCTTGCGGACCTGTGACCTTCCTCAATCAGTTCCTTGAGCCTAGGCTCCAGTACCGGTGCCTGGCCTGATTCCATCATTTCTACTTTCAGCGGATTAACGTCTACACCGACGACCTCGTGGCCCTTGTGTGCCAGGCAAGCCGCGGTCACCGCCCCCACATAACCCAATCCGAATACGCTTACGCGAGCCATGGTTTAGAACTCCATACTGTTGATATTGGCAAGATTTTCAGGCGGCTCTTTCCGACGGCAGCGACTAGAGATTCTCGCTGCCTCTGTTCGCCTGGCTGAGAGAATTCGCTGGAAACGTGCGGCGAAGCTCAGCGGGATGCTGTGGATCCCTATAAAGCTGCTTCAGCCTTGCCATAACGCTTGCAAAATTGAATTGCGCCAGGATTCTTTTTCGACCGGCGTGTCCCAGTCGCTTGCGCAGCTGCTCGTCTTTCAGCAGACGTAGAAGGGCGCCGGAAAGAGCGGTTGGGTTCTCTGCTGGAATCAGAAGGCCATTGGTTTCGTTTTCTATGATTTCGGGCACGCCGCCGACTGTAGTGGCTACAACCGGTAGACCAGCGGCCATATACTCCAGGACCGCGTTTGGTAGTCCCTCCGTCCTTGAGGCAAGGACCCCGATATCACAGCTGGCCAACAATGCAGGGATGTCCATGCGGTGTCCCAGAAAGGCAAACATTTCTTGTAGCCCCGCAGCACGGACCTGGTTCTCAAAGAATTGGCGCATTTCGCCATCGCCCGCAAGGACGAACCTTGCCTCTGGGTGCTCTTTGCGTATTGTTCGCGCCGCTTCAATCAAATCGCCGTGGCCCTTCGCGCCGGTGTGCATGTTCGCAACGGTTATGATCAGTTTGTGAATCGAAGAGACACCTGGAAGCAAATTCTTCCGGTCGCCAGTCGCTTGGACGTATTTCTGTGCGTCAATTCCGTTGTAAACCACGTGGATCTTCTCAGGACGAAAGCCGTCTTTTATTAGCAATTCTTGGCGAACGGCCTCCGAGTTCACTAGAACCTGTGTTGAAAGCTCCTGAACCCTCCGAAGAATTTTTCTCCTTACGGGTGTGTACCACCACCACCGCCCCAAATCTCTTTGACTCGAAATGACGACCGGGACTCTTGCCAGCCATGCCGCAGGAACAGCAAACAAATTTGAGTACAGATCGCTGGCGTGAACGACTTTGAATTGTCTCTTGCGAAGGAAGGCTACTAGCTTCAACATCTGCAAAAACGCATTAAGCCGAAGCAAACTTGTATGCACGGGAAACTCCACACACTCAAGCTCAGCTTCGTTCAACCTTGCCTTCAAAGGGCCGTCGGCCCGCAAGCAGCCGACGGTTACTCTGTATCCTTCCCATTTGAGCTGCCGGGCCATTTCGACACACTGTGTTTCGGATCCGCCCAAGTCCAGCGACTGGATGAACATCAATACTCGTGTGCCGTTCTGTTCTGAAGAGATAGCGCTATTCATATTCGGTTCATCTTCCTGTCCTGCATGGAGAACGCCTCTGTTCGCTCAATCGGGGATTTATTCCCCAGGGCCGAGCTAAATGTTGGCAAACTCGGCCGTGCTCTTGCCAAGAGTTGCACCACAAAGGGATAGACCGCGCACGCTCGGAGTCGTCGATTGGATAGTAGTCCGCTTTTCCACAAAATTGCGGTGCCAGAGCTCGAAGATTAGCAGGTGCCAGAGTTCCCAAGAGCGATCTCGAATTCGTTTGCGGTGCTCATTCAGCAGTTGTCGAACTCCACTCTCGTCAAAATATCCCCGCCACATCGTTCTCTGTTCCAACAGAATGTCGAGCAGAGCAGGGGCGGGATTATCTCGGAACCAGTGGAGAAGCGGCATTGCAAAACCCTGCTTGGGGCGGTAAAGCACTTTCTTGGGGATGTTCAGCCGCTCCGCCAGCTTCTTCAACACGTATTTGAGCTCTCCGAATCGCGACTTCCACCGTGGCGAGAGCATGGCGGCCCACTCGGCCAAAGAATGGTCCAGAAAGGGCGCCCTGACCTCCAGCGAATTTGCCATGCTCATACGGTCTACCTTAGTCAGTATGTCGCCCGGCAAATAAGTTTTTGCATCGAGATACTGCACTTCACTCAGCGGGTCCGAGGCCGGCCCATCTTCCAAAAACTGCATAAACGAATCGTAAGGTGACGGTTGTTTGTCGGCCCAAACCAGGAAATCTTTGGAAAAGATATTCTTCTCCCGGTCGCCCGTGGGCAGTAGCGATATTCCATCTAAATACCGTTCCCGTGGAGGCAGAGAAAGGTTGTAGACAAACCGGCGTCCGCGCCAGTTGGGCGGAATGAGGGGGTGTACGCGCTTTCGGTACCACTGTCCCATTCCGAAAGGGAATAACCGGATTCCCCGTCGGTCTAGATAAGAACCGTAGCGCTCATATCCGGCGAAAAGCTCATCGCCTCCATCCCCAGCCAGCGCCACCGTGACGTGTTGCCTCGCCAAGCGGCACACATGGTAGGTAGGCACGATGGAAGCGTCGCCGAAGGGTTCTTCCAGGGAGCTAGTCAATAGATGTACAGTTTCCTCGATGTCCGGCTCAACGTACAGTTCATGGTGGTCAGTCCCGAATTCCCGCGCGACCGCTCGGGCATGATCGCTCTCATTGAAGTCCGCATGTGGGAAACCGATGGAAAACGTCTTGACGGGGCGCGAACTGAACCGCGCCATCATCGCCACCACAATCGAGGAATCAACACCTCCGCTTAACAGCGCCCCAAGTGGAACATCGCTGATCAGCCGTATCCGGACCGCTTCCGCCATCCTATGTTCGAGTTCTTCAAGACATTGCTCTTCGGATTCGGGATCATAGGTTCCGTAAGCGGGTAAGTCCCAGTATTTGCGGATTTGGATTTGCCCGTTTGAGAATTCGAGATAATGTCCGGGTGGCAGCTTCTTGATGCGTTTGAAGGATGTGTCAGGATCAGGGATATAGCCAAAGTGGAAGAAGCTCAGCAATCCTTGCGGCGCAATTTCGGCCAGCCCGGGTGCAATTGCTAAGATGGCTTTGATCTCCGAGCCAAATAGCAGCCTGCGGCCGTCCATAGCGTAGTACAACGGTTTCTTCCCGAAGCGATCGCGCGCAAGGAGCAACTTTTCCTTTCGTTGATCCCAGAGTGCCAGCGCGAACATTCCGCGCAGATGTTTCACGCACTCCGCCCCATATTCTTCATACAAATGGACAATTACTTCCGTGTCTGAGTTGGTGTAGAAGCGGTGGCCGCGCGCTTCAAGCTCGGGGCGAAGTTCAGGGAAGTTGTAGATTTCGCCATTAAAAACAACCCAAAGATTCTCCTCTTCGTTGTGAATGGGCTGATGCCCCGTGGACAAATCAATGATGCTAAGCCGCCGCATGCCTAGGCCCAAGCGGCCATGCACATAGATTCCTTCATCGTCCGGGCCACGGTGCACGATGGTCTGGCACATTTGGTGGACATCCGCCGCTTCGGCGGAGTAACCCGGCTCAGTGCCTATCATGCCTGCTATGCCACACATAAATCCTGCCCGTCTAGAGTCACTTCGACCAACCCATAAAAGAAACAGCGCGGTTCGGAAACTCCAAGCAGATGGTCTGGGTCCTCTGATTAGGAGCTAAGAGCGGAAGAGCTTAGAGCAGTGGTTCTTCCCGATTGCTGTAAGACCGAAGTCACCCAAGCGCCGTCAACTTCTACTGCAACAGACCGCTGAAGCAGGGAAACCGACAATACCAACCGGTAACGTCCCTTGAAATTTAACAGGACTCCTTCCAGGCCGCAGAGGGGACCTGCTTCCACCCTGACTTTTTGTCCTACCTTTAGAAACGGCCAGGGATGCCTGGGTATGCCTGTCCTTACCGTGGTTTGGAGAGCGACGACTTCCTCTTCGTCCACCGGAATCGGCGTTTTTCCAATTCCTACGATCTGGATGACTCCAGGGGTCGTAAGAATGGGGAGACGATCCAGCAGATTGAATCGGCAAAACAAGTAACCAGGGAAGAGCGGGACATCAAATTCCTGCATACGATCAGACCAGCGCCGCTTACATTGATAGAAGGGCAGGAAAACCTCGTAGCCCCGGCCACTCAACTGCTTGGCGGCGAGATTCTCGTACCGCGTCCTGGTTTGGACTGCAAACCACGGATGGGTTTGATCTGTGTAAGTCACGTTCATCGCCCGTAAAAGTCTCAGCTATTTTCCATTACTAACCACTCAGTAAGCCAGACAAACTACCGCCATGAGAGTCCCAAACGCTGACTCCGGGAAAAATCTGCTAGGTGTTTCGCGCAGAGTGCTGCCCACCGCTACAGGTTGGGCAGTTTGGACATCACTTCTTGTCCATTCCGAATCCGGCATAATACGAATAGCCACCGTAATTCGTACCTTCGTTCGCGCCGTTCAGCACGACGCCAAGAAGATTGTTCCCGCGAAACTCTTGTAAAGTCGTCTTGACCAAGTCGTGGGCCGTCTCGCCTGCCTGGACCACTACAAGCACCCCGTCGCAAAATTCTGCAATGATGCTGGGGTCCGCCACTGCCAAAACGGGCGGCGCATCTATAATCACCCAGTCGAAAATGGGGCTCATTCCATCAAGAAAGCGTTTTAGTGTTCCGTTTGCGAGTAGCTCTGAAGGGTTCGGCGCCGACCTGC
Organism: Acidobacteriota bacterium; assembly: GCA_003224105.1. Lineage (GTDB taxonomy): Bacteria > Acidobacteriota > Terriglobia > Acidiferrales > UBA7541 > Acidiferrum. Next base: position 37,146 of record QHYL01000409.1, read on the forward strand.
CTGCCGGAACAAGGAAAAGCTCTACCTTTGGATCCGCCTGGAGAATCGAAAATTCATCGGCTCGGCCGCTGAGATAGTCACTCAAGCCCGGCGCAGAAGGCGCTCCAAGCCGCACGTGGAGCCTTGATGCACGCAAGTCAGCATCGATGAGCAACGCGCGCCTTTCATGCTGACGCGCAATCGCCAGCGCGAGATTGAGAGCTACAAAGGTTTTTCCCTCGCCGGGTAGCGTGCTGGTTACAAGCAGCGTTCGAATCGGGCTCTTCTCGCGAAGCCGGTACAGACGCGAGCGCAGCGTGCGAAACTGCTCCGCGCATAAAGCGGAAGATTGCTGTGTTGAAAAAACGTCGTAGTCCGGATTCAGTCTCCAACCCGGCTTGATGCACCTTTGCCGCAACTCTTCGAGCCGCAGGCAACGCCCCGTTGCGGGCATTTCTCCCCGCCGGGGCGAATGCAAAACTCCCGAAGCCGCCGCAACCTCACTTTCACCGACATAGTTGAGCGGAGTCGGATCTGTAGGCCGCCAAGCGGGCGGCTTTTGTTCCTCTGCCTTTTTCAACGCCTCATGAATACGGCTCATAGTTTCCCCTCAGACCCGACGGGTAGGGAAGCAGGCTGACGCATTCGTTCCAGAACGCTGGATAAATCGCGCAACACTTTTTCAACTGACGTCAAATTGTCCTGATGCGCGCTTAGCGGCGTCGTGCGCACGGTATTAATGTCCATCTCGAATTCGCGCGCGACTCCTTCAATGTGCTCAGGAGTAACGGTCTTTTGCTGATCTGCGAAACAGTTGATCAAGGCATGCTCGCAGAGCACGTTGATGACGCGCGGAATTCCTCTTGCATGCCGGTAAATACTTTCGACCGCTTCCGGAGAGAACAGCGGCCCGTTGCTTGCTCCCGCAATTCGCAAGCGCTCTGCGATGTAACCTTGCGTTTCCTCCACCGACAAAGGGCTCGTCTTGCATCGCACGGTGATCCGCTGCCGAAGCTGCCTCAAGTGAGGCTGCCGCAACTTTTCTTCAAGCTCGGGCTGGCCCGAAAGGACAACTTGCAGGAGTTTTTCCGTAGACGTTTCGAGATTCGTGAGAAACCGGATTTCTTCCAATACCTCGTCGGAAAGGCTCTGTGCCTCATCTACGATGAGCACCGCCGTTTGTCCGCTGCTGTACCGGTCCAATAGCCAGCGATTGAGGCGCATCAGAATCTCGCTCTTCGAATGTGACTCGCAGGGAATCCCGAGGTCCGCCATCAGGCATTCGAACAATTCGGAAGTAGTCAGGTGCGTATTGAAAATGAATGCCGTTGCCGCCCGGTTCTGACGAAGCCAATCGAGCACCATGTTTAGCAGAGTCGTCTTACCCGTGCCCACTTCGCCGGTCAGGAGGATGATGCCCCTCCGGCCGCGTATCCCATAGGCCAGACTGGCCAATGCTTCTTGAATTCCCGGCGTCAGGAACAAATACCGGGGATCCGGATTGACCTTGAAAGGGCTCTCTCGCAAGCCAAAAAACTTCTTATACATTTCTCTCTTTCCACGACGAAGCAGTCAAACTCAATTCGGGCCGCCTTCTGGCGTTTCCCAAACTACGAACCTTCCTTCCATTCCCGGTATGAGAGATCACCGCCAGCGTTTGGACTCCCAGGTAAGTCTCAACGTCCTGCCGGGTTCGGATGGACTTATCCCGAACCTCCGAAAGATGAACAATGCCAACTCCCAGCGCCAGTCCCGCGCAGAGTCCGCCCAGGGTGAAAAGCTGGCGATTCGGGAAGGAAGGCGTCTCTGGCAAGCTCGCCGGATCTAGCACCCGAAACTTTTCCGCTTGCTGCCCGTTTTCCAGCTCGGTGGCCATTTGAGACTCATTCCGCCTCTTAAGCAGGTCGTTGTAGAAATTGCGCGCGGTTTCATAGTCGCGGGTCAGGCCTTGAAATTCCTGTTGGGCTCCTGGGCTTGCCTCAATCTTGCCCTGAAGCACGCGGATCTCTCGTTGCAGGTCCTCCTGCTGTTTTGTTTTCTGGCTGATAATTAGTTCCTGCTGGTGAAGCTGCGCGCGATAGTGCTGTATCTCCGGAGTCTCGATAACCGGAATCACTGGCTTTTTCTCTGCGGCGCTCAGATCCTTTGGAGGAGTCGCTTCCATTTGCTTTTCCAGTTGTGCAATCGCTTGTTTGGCCTTTATGACGCTTGGATGTTTATCTGTATAGCTTCTTTGGAGCACCGCAAGTTGATTCCTTAAGTCCTGCAGCTGTTGTTCGAGGGTTTGCGCGCTCTGACCGCTGGAACTTGTTTTTAATACTGCGAGTTGCTGGTTCAGCATCGATTCCAAAAAAGTTTTCTCTTGCCTGGCTTGATTCAGGCCCTGTGTTGCGGCATCGAGCTGGGAGGTCAGGCCGGTCAGCAAAGTGAGATTGGTCCTTTCATCGTCAGGCAGCTCTCCCATGTGTTGCTTTTTAAATGCAGCTACTCTAGCGTCCTGCTCATCGAGTTTGGTTTTGGCTTCCTCCAGTTGTATGGCCAAAAACTCTGTTGTTTCCTCAGTCTGCTTCTGGCGCTGGTGGATATTTTGATTTCTGAACATGGAGCTGATTTCATTGCAGATCTGCTGGGCCAAGCGAGGATCGCCGAGTGTCACGTCCACTGTGAAGCCCGGCAGGTCGTGGGACGATGTCCCAGGCATCGGGTTTAGGGGTGCTACTTTGATTGATTTTCTCAACCGCCCGATCATTACTTCCAGGGCCACTTTGCCCGTGTCTTTCTTGTAAGGGTTGAATTGCTCTACGAGGTCCTGGAGTCTCGTGCGGCTCAAGATTTCTCCCTGCATGCTTGCTAGCCGCTGGTTCACGTCTTCAGTTACGACTGGTTTCACATATCCTTCCGGAACCACTGGTTCTTCCACCAGCACCATGGTGTGCGACGTGTACTGCGCCGGAATCAGTACGGACGAAAGGAAGCCCCCTGTGCCCCCCAGTACCGCCATCGTGAGAAGCAACCACTTCCGCCGAAGCAGAAGCGTCAAGTACTCCTCCACACCCATCTGCCGATGAACTTCCACTTCTTACCTCACTCTCCTGCTTCTCACACCGTCGCTCGTGGCTGGACGCACGAACCACTGGCTGCCGGCGCTCGACAAACTACTGGCGGAAACAAGTATTTCCGGCACGGCACCGCCAGGCACAAGCGGATGTCTAAATGTTGACCTGCTTCCGGTCGAACAGTTCCCCGGATTCTGCTTGAGCCCTCCTCAGGAGGGCTCGCACTTGGAGGGCAGAGTAATGAACGATGACTCTGCGAACAATCAGGCACGTTCCCCATCCGGATATGTGCAAACACCTGAACCACGCCTAAAGGGAATCCCCCCAATTTGCTTATGGTCGTCCACGTCATGGATTTGCCCCCGCATCCTTGCTTTAAAACACGAAGTCACGGGTGCGGTAAAAAATTCCGAGCGTAAAGCGGTTCCTGTCCGCATTTAATGCAAACGGCACGAACTGGTTTGTGCGTTGGCGCAAATAATCGTATCCAACATGTATGCTCAGGGTTTGCACAATCGCGTGTTCAATGGCCATACCGGCCGCTTGCGTATCCACTACGCCTTTCCCCGAGGGTCCTTGCAGGGCGACTGACCTTGCGTTCGATGCGGTTAGAGCCACGTCCCATCTCGCCGCGAATCGCTGGCGGACCTCCGCCCCTTCGTAAGAAGTCGTAACCGCCGCCAGCAGTCCTCCCCCATCCGCCACCAACCGTTGTCCGGTCAATCGAAAAACTGTCTGATTGGAGCGGAATGTCACCGATCCGCCGCCTCCTGGGTTCCATTGCAGGGTTCGCAGAGTGACAGTGGTGTTTCCAGGCTGCAAAGGATTTGTAGAGGGAACCTGGAATTGCCCTAGGGAGTCGGCGTTCTCCGCTCCTCCGTAAATGCTAAACGTGACATACGGGCTAGCTTCCCATAGCAGCTTCAAATATCCACCTTGCGTCCTCGTGTGAAAAACCGGGCTGAAACGAAAGTTCTCGAATCGGTATTCCAAACTAGTGGTAAGATGCTTGGTCATCCGGTAGTTGTAGCTTCCCGAGCCTGTGTCAGTCTGCGTATTAAAAAGGCTCGTTGCAAAGCTGGGATTTGGATTACCTATGTTTTTGAAGCGCCGGAATCCGTGTCCACCTGAGAAATCAAGGGAACTGCGGAGACTTGCCTGATATTCAATTTCTCCTGAAGCATCATTGCCAAACTGGCGAGCAAAGGGCGTTATGATCGTGTTATTCAGACTGGAACCACCGCTGCCGGGAAGGGAAACGTTTCCGTTGGTCTGCGGTTCTAAGATGCCAGTTGCGTAATCCACCGAATCCTTCAATTTGAAGAGCAGATGGCGGCCGGTATGAAACTCGTTGTCAAAGTCCAGGCGCTGGTCCACCTGATTGAAACCGCTGGCGGTTTTGTAAATCAGCGCGTTGGGACGGTAGTCCAGTCCAAGCCTCCAACTCGGTTTCCGGGTCCACAAACTCAGCCGCCCGCCCTCTTCAAACACGTAGTCTCTGATGCGGTGCGCGTTGTCTCCTAGAATGTTGTCGTCCCAACTCGTCGAACTATGCATTTCCATGGCAAACCCGTTGGTTTCGGGTTCTTCCGCCACATAACGAGAGTTTTTCTCGGGCTCTTTGGGAGCGGTAGGCTGCTCCTGCCCCAGCACGGTGAGAGGAGTGCCCGTCAGCGTAAGAAAAGCGGCGATTCGGAAAAACGATCTCTTCGAGTGTTCCATGAGCGCAACCCCTAGGGAACAATGATGGTGTCCCCAGCCTGTAGCTCGATGTTCTGCGATTCATTCTTTCCTTTAGAAACTTCCTTGTAATTGAAGGGAAGGCTGATCGTTGTTCCCTCGGCAGTCTTTCTCAAGACATGAATTTTCGTGAGCTTGGCGAAGTCGCGGAATGCTCCAGCCTGCGCCAGGCCGTCCAGCACCGTTGTCGCCTTAACCAGTGGAAACGATCCTGGATGTTCCACTTCCCCCATGACGGTGAATTGCCTGCTTTTTATTTCTTCCACCACAACTGTGACTTCCGCGTCCTTGATGTAGTCATGAAGTTTCGCGGCTATCGTCTCCTGAAGGTTGCCCGGCTTCATTCCACTTGCCTGGACTTCCCCAATCAATGGCATGGTGATCTTGCCGTCCATGCGCACCGGCACTTTCTGCGAAACTTCCGGTTCGTGAAGCACGTTGATGGCAAGCAGGTCGCCAGGCCCAATGATGTACGACGAATTTGCATTCGCCGAGGCTAAGGTTGAGGTTGAAGAACTGGTTGTGGCCGTCGAGGTCTGTTGGCGGAGAACCTTTGCCGGGCGCGAGCTATTTCCTTGGCCTTTTGCGCCCGCAGCCGCGACGCCAAAGACAACCACTGCCACGATTATGAGTCTCGCGGGATGGGTAGTAGGATAAGAGGGGAAAGTCATCTCACCACCTCGATTCTTAATGGTCGTGCGAACCCCGCAGCACATCGCAGTTCCACACCAAGTCTGCAACCCTGGCTGCAGACCTATCCAGACTAGGAAGCAGGGTCCTAAACTACAATCCGGTGAGTACACGAAACCCTATGTAGGTGAATCTCCTACGGTACCTCGGGGCGGAGGTTGCAAGGTCTGCTTTGATCGCGTTAAATATTTTGTTTTCAGGGATTTACTGTTCTTTTGCGCGGTGGCCTATCTGATTTTTCCGAGCGTCAAGTTCAATGCAACCAAGGAACACATCACGGGTTCAATCCCTGGACTGGCGCGCACGCATTGGCGCGGCTGCAAATAGGAGGAAAGGCATGAAAGGTGCTCTCATCTTAGCTGTTCTATTCGCAGCTCCAGTGTTCGCTCAAAACAACACAACGCAAGTTGGTCTGCAAGGTCCTTGCGGTCATGATCAAGCTCGCTTCGACGTGGAAAAGGTGTCAGGCCCTCCCATTACGCAAGCCGTATCCGGTAAAGCCATGGTCTTTGTAAGCGAGGTTTTCAAAAAGGCTACAGGCGAAATGGGCGACCCTACACTTCGCATAGGGGTAGATGGCGAATGGGTCGGCGCCGTCAAGGGTAACTCCTATTTTTCTTTCAACGTGGAACCTGGCGAGCACCACCTGTGCTTGAAGTGGCAATCGCACTTCAAGCGGCTTTCTAGGGAAGCTGCCTTTACCGTCTTCGCTGCCGGGGCAGGGAAGCAGCATTACTTCCGCGCACGCGTCACCTATGAGCTTGGACCGGATAACGGACACGGCAACAATGTTACGGGGATGTCCATCACATTGGACCCGATAAGCTCCGATGAAGGACAATATCTTGTCGCCTCGAATCCCATGAGCGTTCCGCATATTAAAAGATAGGTTCTTAGTGCAAGGACATGAGCGGCCTGAGACATAGGTAACACATTGTACCGGACACATGGGTGACACTTTTTCCCTTTAGGGGAGGGAGTGAATGCCTTGGAAGGAGTGTTCGGTTATGGATGAACGTGTTCGTTTTGTAGGGCGCTTGCTAGACCCCCCGGTGAACGGACGTGAACGGACGGGGCTGACCTGCCCCCCCCCGGATCCGCAGGTTGGATCATACGACATTCGCATCCTGTGAGCGGGTTCCTTCCTCCGGCGTAGCGCGAAGCGCGGAGCCGGAGGAAGGAAGAAGTTGCCGCGCGAACGCCGCTGGCGTTTGATAGCCCAGCGAACTGTGCGGCCGCTCCTCGT
>QHYL01000715.1:0-3121 GCA_003224105.1 Acidobacteriota bacterium
ACCCGCCTGCGCTCAGGGCAAGGGAATGTCGGCGAATTTGTGGGTGCTGACGCCGGAATCGCTGGTTAGTTTATTTTTCGTCCCCACTTGTCCACTTCCACTCCGCACGTCGGGCAAGTGTACCCACCCCACAAAGCCTGCTGGACTGACTTTGGCTTCCGAATCTGCGGAAGCCGTGTGGTGCAGCATGGGCATGCGACCGACTCGAAATTTATTCCCCACTTATTCTTTCTAATGGTACCGATAATTACGGCTAATACCCCGGCGGCTACTAAGGCAGCCAGGCCTAGCAGCATTACGAGGAGACCAGTTTCGTTTAGAAAATACGTAGCCAGCCATAGACCCACCGCAATAACCAGCGCTATTAAATTTAGGCGCGCTACAGTCAGGCTGCGTCCGTGTGCCATGGTGTTGCCGCTCGCAACCCTTCGAAATTGCTGTTCCATTATGCCTCTCCTGTGCTAGCAGAGCATCAGTCGTCAGCGCCGAACCGTCTACGTGGATATAGGGCATAGATTGCATCCAATGAGCGTGACCTATTGACCGTATGCCCCACCTAAATCGCAACCAACCGCAACCATGGTACCTGAGGCAATTCCTCCGGCAGCGCCAAAGGTACCTCCCATGAATGCACCCAGGGCGGCACCTGGAATGCCGCCGATGCCGCCCATGAATTCTCCGCCTGCAAATCCTACAGCGGCTCCTCTGACGACGCCCCGTACGGCACCGAACTTCGCAGCTCTGACGATCCTATCCTCAGGGGACTTCCCGCAAGCGAGCCCTGTGGCCTGTGTGGCAATGTCCCTTGCGATACTCTTGTAAGTGTAAGGGTCTCTATAGACTCTCAAGGTACTGTTGGAGAACGCAACTGGATCAAGTATGGGTGGTTGCGAGTCGTTGGTGTTGTAGACGGGCGCGCCTATCCAATCGTGCCAGCTTAAATACGTGACCGTGTAGCAGCCGTCTGGGGCGCTGGGGTCACAGTCGCCAGGATCAGCATTGGAGAGTCTGGTGAGCGAGGCGGACAGCTCGATTTCTGCCGTAACTTCATAGAGCTGTCCGTCGGAACCTTGTCGCACCAGGTTGCAGTTGCCATCGGGACAAATTGCCCCCGCATCCATGCTTAGAATCGCGCGCACGAACCATCCTCCGACTGCACAACCGCCGTCCCAGCTATCGTCGACGGAAACGCCATCGATAGAGACGTGCGGACACTGTCCTGGCATGTCCTCTCTTAACCCTAGAGGGTCGATGTGGTTAAGGGCGTTGTTTCTAACGTAGGTATAACGGTTCCAGGATTGGGGATTGGCTGGATTGGCGGCGGCGAGGCCGGCGGGGTCGGGGTGCATCCAGCGGCCGAGCTGGGAAGAGTATTGGCGGAACCAGGTGTGGTCGAGCGTGGTTTCGGAGTCGCGCTCGTCGCTGGTGAATTTGTGGGTGCTGGTCCCGGAGTCGCTCGAGTTAAGTTCGCCGAAGGGGAGATAGTCGAGGTTTTGGGCAATGACGACTGGGGCTCCGTTGTTGTACAGGAAACCGTCGTCGAATCGAGCCACGGTGACCTGCTCCCCTCAGTCCGCAGGGAAGTGTATATGATTCTGCGGAACGAGGAGGAGTGTCATGTCGAAGGCGAAGGTGATAACTTGGCCTGGTGACACAGAAATGTAAGGTGTGGTGATGCCGAACCCTGCGCCGGTGGTGGTGGAAATTCGGACGTAGTTGCTGCCGGAATGCGCACCTGCAGAGTCAGTGACCACCTGCACAGTGTTATCCCATGTGGTCCAGCCCTGAAGACCTTGCTCGAAGCCGCCGTTGGAGATTTGCGATTGCTCTATGCCGGTGAGCAGGCGGGCGGAGCCGAGGTGGTCGGGGTGGGCGAAGAAGGTGGTACTACCTCCGTATCTGGCCAAAAGCTGCGAGCCCGCGTAGATGTAACTGGCGTGCCATCCAATCGAGGGATTGGAAGGATTCCAGGTTCCCGGGGCGATGGCGACTTCGGAGACAGGGTTGCCGTTCAAATCATAGAGATAGTTTGTCGGGTTGGAGCCCGGCTTGGTTTTTTGCACGCGCCGGCCAAGGGCGTCGTAGACATAGCAAGCGGTGGCGGGACAGGTGCCAAAGGTGCCGTCCACCTGGACAAGACGATTTTCGGCGTCATAGAAATAGGTGTGGTTGCCATCGTTGATCATATCGCCGGCGGCGTCATATTTATATAGGTTGTTGACGGGGTCGACGAGCTGATTCTGGGTGTTCAGAGCCGACAATCGATTGAGCGAGTCATACGTGAGGGAGCGATTGAAGGCCTGCTGGCCCGTTGCTGTCCAACTGGCAACATTGCCGTTGTCGGCGGAGCCGGAGTTGAAACCGTAGTTGAAGTCCTGGACGTTGCCGGAAGGAATGGAGTCGGCACAAGCGCCGAGCGCGGTGCCGGAGGAATTGACGTTGATGCGGCAAGGCTGCAGGGCATTGTTGAAGGCGGCTGTTTGGGTCAAGCTATTGCCCGTCGTCATTTTGCGCATGGCCCCATGCGGATAGTATCCCAGAGCCGAGTCGACGGTGGCGAGAGTGGCGGGGTGTTGTGAATCCACGTAGCTGCTGGTGAGACTCGTAAGCCGACCGGCCGTATCGAAGGCCTGGCTGTAAGCGGGAAAAACCCCAGCGGTGTATCGCGTGGTGTTCCCCGCCAGATCGTATACATAGTTCAGATCCCAGGTTCCGACGCCGCAGTTGATGGGAGTGCACTGCCATTGGTCTTTGATGCGCCCCATCGCGTCATAACTATTGTAGCTGGACGCCGGGTTTGCTCCTGCGGTGGCAGCTTTGATGAGACGGCCGACGGGATTTCCAATGGTTAGACCGTCGACGGAGGCACTATCGTAGGAGTACGTCGCGGTGGGCGTGGTGCCGTCGGAATAGGATTTTTGCGTGAGGCGGTGGAGAAGGTCCCAAGAGTAGGTGGTGGTTACGGTGGTGGAACCGGTTTGGTTGGGAGCGGGGGCGACGCGGGAAGTAAGGTCGCCGGTGTGGCCACTGGCATCATAGCCGTAGCTGATGGTTCCGGTTTCGGGATTCGATTCGCTGGTAAGGCGGGACATGGCGTCATAGGCATAGGTGCGCTGGTGCG
>QHYL01000715.1:3146-5190 GCA_003224105.1 Acidobacteriota bacterium
AGTAAGAGGCGCTGACAACGGAGCCGTCCTGCAGGGTGATGGACGTGGGGCGGCCTAATGCGTCATAAGCCGTGGTGGTGTAGCCCCAGGTGGACTCGGTACCGCAGTTGGTTGTAGGCGGGCTGCAGCGTGTCGGATTGTAGGCCTTGTAGGGCCTGCCGAGAGCGTCGTAAGTGATTGCGGCGTAATCGTTGCCTTCGGGATCGTTCAACTGAGTTTGCGAAGTGCGGCCGAGACCATCGAGCAAAACAGTGCTGACGACGTTTTGCGAGGAGTTCATCTTCGTGGTCGTGGTGAGGCTGGTTTGGCTGTTGTAGGCCCAACTGGTTTGGCCGGTGTCGGGGAAGGTCTCGCTGGCAGGACGCCAAAAATACGGGTCGCTGTAAGTGAGCGAAGTGACTTGGCTGTTTTCGTCGGTGAGGGAAGTCATGACGCCGCCGCTGCAGTTCCAGACGAAGGACTCCGACATGCTTAGCGGCTCGCTGATGCTGGTAGGGAAGGCCATCTGGCAATCGGCAGTATTGGAGCTGTAGTTGTACGTCGTGGTGGCGCCATTGACGTCTTGGGAAGTATTCGGGCTGCCGGTATCGTAGTAGGTGAGGTGTGAGGTCAGGCCGGAGACGGGGTAGTTGATGCTCGTTAGGTTTCCTCGGGAGCCAGAGACAGACGTGTGCTGCGCGATGCCGGAGGTGGCGATAGGAGACGTTTCGTCGTAATTGTTGTTGTACTGGGCCTTGACGTTTCCGGAGCCGTCCTTCACGGTGACAGTTTGGCGGAAGGCGGTGATGTTGCCGAGAGAAGCGTAGGTGATGAGGATTTGTCTCAGCAGGGCTCCGGGCGGGCCGGAGCCGTAGTCGTAGTCGTCCTGCTCTGTAAGCCCGCCGACAGAGTTATAGAAATAGTTATGCTCGCACTGGAGACCACTGGACCCGTATTGAGGAAAGACGGTGCGCCGCGTGATTGGAGAACTGACCGCAGTGCCGGGGCAGTTCGTAGTGTTGGTGTTGTAGCAGGTCGAGAGCGTTTGCAGCACTACGTTCGACGAGGACGCTCCCTGATAGGATACGCGCTTGGTTTCGTAGAAGTTGTTTGTTGGGGGCGTAGTGTTGGAGTCTTTCTGGAAGTCAATGACCGTGTCGTTGCCAACCGAGGGTGAATTTGCCGAGTCAGGAGGTGTGGTGATTTTGGTTTGCCAGTGGTTGGCCTCTGTTGGGTAATTGACGCGCGAGCGGGCATAGATCCAAGTATTCGAGGTCGTGCCGTCGTTAACGACACGCTGGAAGCCTGCTGCGCTGCCATCGGCGCAGGAGATCGGGTCATTGCTGCCGACTGCGGATCCCGTTAGGTTGCCAGCGGTGTAGGTATAAGAAATGTAGCCACCTGTTGGCAGGGTGACTTTGGTCAAGCGGCCTGTCTTGAAGCCGGAATGGCCCGGCGTGTCTTCATAGGTAAAGGTGTATTTCGAATTTGGATTGGTGTTGGCATTCCAGTCCGGGAGGTCGATTTCGGTCACGAGGTTAGCTGTAGTGGTTCCGTTGGTTCCGTATTCTGTGATCCCGCTGCAGCCAAAGTTCGTCTGAAGGGAATACGTGGTGTACTTCATGGTGTACGATGCGTTTGCACCGGAGGGCGCGGTGTAAGTGAAAGTGGTGGGGCTGGAGGGCGTGCCAGAGCCGGCGACCGTGAGAACAGCGGTTGTGCTGCTCATCGTGTCATAAAAGTGTCCACTGGAGTCCGCAGTGAGTTCGTTGCCATTGCGGTCAGTGAAGCTCGATGCATAGGGCCCGGCCCCGGGATTAAAAGGCGCGCCGACATTTGTACCATCCTTGGCCAAGAGCGGTCCGTTGTTACTTTGAAGTAGATAGCCAGAAGGGTCGCTGGCGAAGGAGGGAAATGTGTTGGTGGTGGACTGTCCGCTGCCACCTGGCGCGCAACCTCCCGACTTAACTTCATAAATACCACTAAAAGAATGATTGATACCCCAGGGAGAAAATGTCCCCGGTTTAGTTGAAAGCGGCGGCTCTCGATTTTCTGCACGTTACGC
>QHYL01000448.1:0-7302 GCA_003224105.1 Acidobacteriota bacterium
CGACAGCTTGTGTTCGTTGGATTCGGGGCGATGCTCTTGCTAGGAGCGCTGGCGGCGACACGAGCGGCGGAGAGTTACCACCTGCTGAAGAAATATACCTTCCCCGCGGCGGAGGGCAGCACGCGAGAGTATTTCGACTACATCACGGTAGATTCGGAGGCGCGGCGCGTGTATTTGTCGCATGGGACGGAGATTAAAGTCATTGATGCGGATAACGGCGGTGTCGCGGGCGCCATTGGTGGCTTGAAGCAAACGCACGGAGTAGCGGTAGCAAGCGAGTTTGGCCGCGGGTTTATCACCGACGGCGCGCAAGGGAAGGTGATCATTTTCGATTTGAAGACGCTGAGGGTGACCGGCGAAGCGAAGGCGGACAAAGACGCAGACAGCGTGGCGTACGATCCGGCGTCGAAGCGAGTCTTCGTAATGAATGGGGACCCGAACAGCTCTACGGTAATTGATGCAAAAAGCGGCGAGGTGGTGGGAACGATCGCACTGGGCGGCGGGCCGGAGTTTGCCGTGGCGGACGGCAAAGGAACCGTATTTGTGAATCTTGAAGACAAGGCCGAACTGGTGGCGATCGACTCGAACACGCTGAAGATCAAATCCCGCTGGCCTCTGGCGCCCGCAGGCGCTCCGACCGCGCTGGCGATGGACACGGCGCATCGGAGGCTGTTCAGCGCCGGCCGCAATCCGCAGAACCTGGTGGTGCTGGATGCAGACAGCGGAAAAGTGATTCAGTCGTTCCCGATCAGCGCGGGAGTGGATGCGGCGGTATTTGAGCCGGAAACAGGGATGCTCTACGTCTCGACACGCGAAGGATTCGTGCACGTTTTCCATGAAGATACGCCGGACAAGTACAGCGAAGTGGAAAGAGTGAAAACGGAGTTTGGCGCAAAAACCATGGGGCTGGATACGAAGACACACAACATTTTTGTGGACACGGCAGATTTTGGGCCAGCACCAGCGCCCACAGCGGAACGGCCACACCCACAGCCCGCGCCGATTCTGGGGACGTTTCACATCTTGGTGTATGGGAAGTAGTTTCAAGAATCGAAAATGGAGATTCGGGGCCGAGAGCCGGAGCTCCAACTCTCGGTCCTTTAGTTTAAAGGAGTTTAAAGAAAGAAAAAAGGCCCGCTCATCCAAACGGACCCAGGGCCCGAAAGCGCGAGAAACTAGCCGCTGCAAGGAAGGATGGAGAGAGGTCAGTCTCTGGGGTCCACGGAGGCGCTCAACCCGAGCTCTCTGGCGTGTTCGGCGCAAAGAAAAAGATGCAAGTAGGGATTCAAGCGGGAATTCCATTCTTTCCAGCGATGCTCCCAGTCGGGTTTGGTGAAATCGCAAGCATAGTCGCCGAAGACTTTGACGGGCTTGCAGCTATCCCTCTGGGCCTGGGCATAAAAAATGAACTCGGCTTTGCAGGGAGAAGGGAGAGCGGCGTCCTTGGAGGACGCCGCTCCCGTTTGGGTACGCTTATTCATAGGAGAGAAGGGCGAGGCTCAGGGACGCCCGCCCATTTGCCATCATGAGGCAATCATTTGGGTGGGAGGCATCCGACGATGCGGAAAAATGCGTTTGGTTGGGATTGCAACCAGACAGGGATTTGCGATGAACCACCGCGTGAAACCGGCGAAGGTTTACTGGTAGGAGAAAGAACTCTCGGTTACGATCCCGAAGCTTCAAACACAGCTCATGGCGGCGGCGCCGAAAAGCCTTAAAGGTGGAACCAGTGGCGCGAGTTGCTGGAATTACGCGGCAAAAGGCCCGAATCGCAAGTCCCCGCTGCCTTTCCCTCCGACGCCCTGAAAAGGGATAACGGCCCCCGCATGACGAGTTCGACCTGTTGATGGTGTAGTTCGCCCCAGCCTGAGTACGCCAGCCCCGCCTTTTTTCCTTCCCGCGGCTATTACACACTCTGATACATAGCTAGATTCCGAGTTTTGGTTGGTATACCAACCAGAGATCGGACGAAGTTCGCGGCCCCCCGCTTCCCTCCTACCCTTGGCGTGGGGTCGAGAACGGTGCTCGTATCGGCAGCACCAACCTCGCTAATTCCTTCAAGGAGATGAAGAATGTCAAAAACAAGAGTTTGGGGCACACTCGCTACATTGGGTTTGTTCGTTGCTGTGGCTGTTTTCCCCAATGTCGTACAGGCCCTAACATCAAAGAATACAAGCCGCAAGCCGGCTGCCTGTGGGTTCAGGAACACGGGAGTGCTGATTGCCGACGGCGGTGATCCGGTGCCCGGGCCGAGCCCCATTCCGTGGCCGAAGCAACCTGCTTAGAGACCACGGAGGAGAGAGAGGGGAAGAAGCACGCGCTCTTCCCCTTGCTCATGCTAGGATTAGCCCCAATCGCGTTCTGAAGCGGGTTGGGAAGGAAGATGGTCGGCCAAACCATTTGGTGGGCATGCATGGCGGTGGAAGCTCTGCTCTTGGCGCGGGCGCTATGGTGCAGGCTTTTCAAGCAATATCCGGCCTTCTACGCGTATTTGTTGTTTGTGTGGATGCAGTCCCTCTTTCGTTTTTCCGTCTATCATGCGCAGCCCCACCTGTACCTGAGGGTTTACTGGATTACGGAATGGCTTGGTGTTTTGGCGGGCTGCGCCGTGGTGTTCGAGATCTATCGAGTGGGATTGCGCGCGTACCCCGGGACAGCCCGGTTAGCACGAAACCTGCTGGCGTTCGTTTTTCTATTGGCGTTTGCGAAGGCGACGATTGAAACGGGAAATAACCCGCTGTGGTGGTCCACTGCCACGACTTTGGACTTGGAGCTTGCGTTGCGCGTGGTGCAGGCCCTGGCTCTGTTAGCCCTGGTGGCTTTGTTTCTGTTCTATGCGATTCCGTTTGGAAGGAATCTCCGGGGCATTTTGCTAGGGTACGGCCTGTTCCTGGGAGAAAGCGTGGTGTGGCTATCGTTTGCGTCCAGAGACTGGGAGAGCTTTCGAGCATTGTGGTCGCACATCCATGCAGGCTCGTATTTTATGGTTCTTCTCGTTTGGGCGTGGCACCTGTGGTCGTACGTTCCCAACGCTGAACCCAAGAGCGCAGTACGCCTGGAGGAGCAATACCAAAGAATGGCGGCGGCCACGAGCCGGAGACTGCAGGATGCGCGCGGCTATCTGGCGAAGGCGGTGCGACCGTGATCGGCACGACCGGCGCTTTGCTTGCGGCAGCAGCCTTGGCATTGTTGCTCATCGCATGGATCCGTGTGGACAAGGCGCTGCGTGCTTGGCCTTTTGGTTCGGAAGATTGGCCACCCGGTCTTGAGGAAGGCACGGAACTGGAGGCGTGCCCTCCGGAATTTGTGGCGCAAATCTTTTCCAGCGGCGACCTGGCCTACGTTGGGCGGCTCAACTCGCGAGAACTGCAGAGGCGGTTCCGCCATGAACGCAATGGCGTGGCGCTGGTGTGGGTACAGCAAACTTCGGCGGCGGTTCAGAGAATCATGCGGCGTCACGTGGAAGCGAGCCGGCGGAGCCGAGACATCGAATTCATGACGGAAGCGAGGATTTTCCTTCAGTACGCGCAACTGAGGGCCGCCTGTGCACTTATGTTCGTTGGCATTGGGCTTGCGGGCGCCCAGGGGGTCCGGGGCGTCGCGTTGTATGCCGACTGGCTCACGCAGCGCATCGGCCAGGTCGCAAGAGAATTCGATGCGGGCCTGCGCCCGCAAGAAATGAAAGGCGCGGGACCGTCGTAAAGACGCCTAGCGCGCGTCAGGAAACAGAGGGACGAGCGGATTGTGAGCGCGGAAGTCAAACTGATGCCGCTCCAACAGGCCTACGACGACCTTGCGTACCGCAGCCTGTCGCGAATTCCGTGTGAACTTGGGCGGCTGATTTATCTGGCATCCACGCGGGAATACAACACGGGGAATTACTACCATCAAGGGCTGGCGGACCGGTTTGGCCCGGAAGCCGCACAAAAAGCATTGGAAATCGCCCACCGGCAGGCGTTTTACAAAGTTTCGGCCTATTCGCTGGAGGACTTGGTCGAGGAGCTTGAAAGGTATCTCGCATCCACAAAAGAAGACCTAAAGGAGTGCCTGCGCGCCTGGCAGAAGCTGGAGCCGTACCGCATTGCAGTCCCCGCAGACGTCAACGCTACGGTAGCGCGGCTGTTCACTTCCAACCTCAGACTCGCTTTGGCAATTTTGCGTTTCCGCCAGGGGCGCCGCCAGCATCCGTCAGACGCATAGCCACGGCGCTCACCTGTCCTACGATCTCCGCGTCAATCCCAAACCTGAATTTTCGGGCACTCACAGGCGAAAGCGGGTGAGGAAGCAAAAGGAGCTGGTCGTCCAGCAGGTCACACCAGGAGCAGGCATAGCCGTCGCGCAGCTCTATGAAATAGATAGGGCGGTCGAATTCTGTGCGCCAGCGAAGCGGCTGGACTCTTCGCACGCGCGAGTCAATCTGAACGAAAGAGCCAGGGCGCAACAGCGGATAGAGGGTGAAGTCGTGCAGGCCGATGTAACCGTACTGACTGTGGCGAATGTCGAGATGCTGGATTAGGGCAATCGGTACTTCGCCCCACAGCTCGACCATGCGGGAAAGAAGATTGGTGTTGTCCACGTCGAAGGACCGGTCGAAGCGGACGGGAAAGGAAACGGTGCGGTCGGCATCGTACACTTCGAGGGTGGTCAGATGAGTTTGCGGCAAAGGGGAAGTGATTTGATGGAGGCTCAGTTTCTGCAGGTCGAGTCCGTAGAGACAGAGAAGATCGGTAAATTTCAGCCGGTAGATGGCGCTTAGGCTGTAGAGCTTGAAAATACTCGGCACGGAATTGGAGTTTTCAATTTGCGTGAGCCAGGCGTTGGAAATCTGGAATTCGGGATTGCCCTGGGTTTCCGCTATTTTCTGGCTCAGTTCGGCGACGTCGCGCGTAGTGATGCCGAGGCGGGCGCGCAAATCCTTGAGCAGCTCGTTGGGGGGCTGCGAATTCATCGAGTGCTCATACTATCGCAAGGACGCGGGACTTGGAACAGCAGCGCAGGCTTCCGCGGGCTCATTGCCCATTTTTATGCGAGCTTTGGGGGCAAGGCAGGCCTCGGCTAGAAGCCGGGAGGATGGTCGGCAGCGACGGCGAAGGCGCGTTCGAGCGCAATGCCAACGCGGCAAAGCGTGCCTTCGTCGAAGAGACGGCCAACCAGAGTGACGCCGTGGGGAACGCGGCGGGGCGGAACAAATTTTGGCAGAGGGTGCTGCGGGTCGGGGGCCCAGTCGGAGCGCGCCTCGCTGACCTCGACGAAACCGGCGCGAAGCGTGAGCGAAGGATGACCGGTATTGTTGCTGGTGGTGAGCATTTCGTCGCGAAGCGAAGGGACGAGCAGCAAATCCACATCAGAGAAAATCCGCGCCATTTCCTGGCAGACTTTGCGGCGGAAGCGGTCGGTCTGCACGAAATCCACAGCAGAAAGAAAACGGGCCTGGCGGAAAAGATTGGGCCAGGAGTCGTGCGTCTGCATTTTTAGCTGATCGACGCGGTGGGAGAGTGTGAGTTCTTCGAACGAGGCGGCCCCTTCGGCGAAAAGGTTGAGATTGAGGCAGCCATAAGGCCAGTCGGGGAGAAAGACTTCGACAGGGCGCATGCCGAGTTTGGAGACAGTTTCGAGAGCGGAGCGGTCGACATTGGTGGCGGGAGCCTGCTTCATCCAGTTTGGAAAATAGCCGACGCGCAGATCTTTGATGGAGGCGCCGGAGTCGAAGTCGAGATGGCTGGGAACGCTGGAGACATCGCCAGGATCCGGACCCGCGATGGCTTGCAGGACAAGAATGGCGTCTTCAACGGAGCGCGTCATTGGACCGAGCTTATCGAGCGACCAGCAAAGGGTCATGGCGCCCGTACGCGGGACGCGGCCATAAGTGGGGCGAAGACCGGTGACGCCGCAACGCATGCTGGGGCTGACAATGCTGCCGCCCGTTTCGCTACCGATGGAGAAGCCGACGAGTCCGGCCGCAGTGGCGGCGCCGGGCCCGGCGCTGGAGCCGGAAGCGCCTTCCTCAAGCAGCCACGGATTCATGGTTTGCCCACCGAACCAAATGTCATTCAGAGCAAGCGCACCGAGGCTCAACTTCGCGATGAGAACGGCGCCGGCATCATGGAGGCGCTGGACGACATTGGCGTCTTTTGTAGGAATTCGATTTCGAAAGGGTTCGGCGCCGTAGGTGGTGGCGATTCCGGCAGTGTCGAGAAGATCCTTGCTACCCCAGGGAATACCGTGGAGCGGCCCACGGTATTTGCCCGCGGCGATTTCGGCGTCGGCTTTTTTCGCTTGCGCGAGAGCGAGATCGCGCGTGAGGGTGATGACGCAGCGGAGTTTCGAATCGAATTGCTCAATTCGATTGAGGTAGATGTGCGTGAGGCGCTCGGAAGTGAGCTTGCGCTGCTCGATCCAGCGCGAGAGCCTGGTGACGGGAGCGTATGCGATGCCGGCATCGTTGGAAGGGAGCGGGCCCGGATCGGAATTTGTGCGGACGAAGCGGTCGCGCTGCGCGGCGGCATGCTGTCCGGGGAGCACGGAGTCGTAGCGCGAGAAGGGGGCTAATGCCGGTTCGAGCGCGACGTTGCGCGGGCCAGTGCGGCGCTCGAGAAGGGCAGCCATGTCCACCCGCCAAGAATTGGCGGCCAGGGTGCGCTCAGCCGGAGTGAACTCAACGCGGGCGAGCTTCTCGGCTTCAGCAAAAGTGGCGGGAGAAACCTCAGGACCGACGGCGGGACCGGTACCGAAAGCCGAAGGCGCCCCGGGCGGCGGTTGCGAAGGCTCTTGTGGCTTGGCTTCTGCCTTTAGAGAAACAGCGGCGCCGAGAAAACCGAGTGACATTTGCGCGAGGAATTGCCTGCGGGGATTTGGCATGAGCCCTCCGTCGGGAGCGGGAAGCATTGTATCTAAGTCTCGGGGACTGCGCAGGAGCGGGGATAATTTCCGTCAGGACCGGAAGAGGACGGATTCCCGCTGGAACATTTTGACGGCAATGAAAAGGGCCGCAGCAGCGTAGACACTGCTGGACAGCAAGATGAGCAAGATGTAGTTCCAATGGAAAGTTCCGGCGACAATTTCTTTGCAGACCAAGCTAGTGCTGAGAATGGGAACGAGAGCGAGCTTTGGATTCAGATCGAACCCGGGCAGAAGAGAAGCAACCGCTGGGATGACCACGATGAATGTCATCGGTGTCAAATAGCTCTGCGCTTCCTTGTAACTCTTGGCGAACAAGGCGATGGTCAACAAGGCTGAAGCGAAAAGCACGGCCAAAGGAAGGGCCATTAAGAACACGGACAGAACCGTAGGCAAGCCGATGTG
>QHYL01000448.1:7382-8571 GCA_003224105.1 Acidobacteriota bacterium
GGGGCTGGAGAGGATGGTTTCCATGGTGCCGCGTTCTTTTTCGCCGGCAGTGAGGTCAATGGCGGGGTAAATGGCGCCGGTCATGGAAAGAAGAATGACCATATAGCCCAGCAATCCACCGAGAGCAGCCCCGCTGACTTTTTCAGGAGGTGCAACATTTTCCTGTTTGACTTCAAAAGGTTTCAGGATGGCGGCGGGGAGGTTACGAGATGCCAGCCGGCCGGAAACAACGGAATCGCGGTAATCGTTAAAGAACTTCTCAACGTGATTCGCCCCGAAGGAAGACTTAATCTCTCCTTGATAGAAATAGATCTTGACGGTTAGTTCTTTGCCTTGAGCCAGGGCGGCGTCGAAGCCTTTAGGGATGTCCACTGCCGCGCGAATCTCCTTTTCGGAGATGCGCTTCTTCCAATCCTCCTCGTACGGGACGATTTCAACGTCTTTCACTTGCCGAAGTTTTTCGACGACTTGAGGCGAATCTTCGCCGCCAATAATCATGACCTTCGCGGTCTCTTTTTCAGCCTTGCCGATCATGACGGTCATAAGGGAAGTCATGCCGACCATCAGGATTGGGAAAGCCAGCAGGGGCACAAGGACAGTAGAGATGAGCGTGCGGCGGTCGCGGAGCCACTCGGTCAACTCCTTGCGATAAACGACTGCTACGTTGCGGAAGTTCATTTTACTCAGGCCTCCGAATTCTTAAGAAGCGGGCCAACGACTCTAACGATGATCTCTTCCAGGTTGTGCTCGGAGTACTTTGATCGGAGTTCCGGGACTGTGCCGTCAGCGAGGATTTTGCCGTCGTGGATGATGCCGATATGGTCGCAGAGTCGCTCAACTTCACTCATGATGTGCGTGGAGAAAATGATGGCCTTGCCACGGTCACGGCAGTCGCTAATAAAAGTGATGATGGTGCGAGCGGTCATGACGTCGAGGCCGGTGGTCGGCTCGTCAAAGATCATGACGGGAGGGTCGTGTACGAGAGTGCGGGCGATAGAGGTTTTCTGCTTCATGCCAGTGGAAAGTTTGTCGCAGCGGCGGTCGCGGAAACCTTTCATGTCCAGGCGATTGAAAATGTCGTCAACGCGCTTCTTGAGCGTAGCCTCGTCAAGGCCATTCAGGCGGCCAAAGTATTCGACGAGCTCCTGGGCCGTCAGGCGCGGGTAAAGAGCGGTGGCGGTGGACAAGA
>QHYL01000449.1 GCA_003224105.1 Acidobacteriota bacterium
ATTGTGTGTGGCCCAAGCGTCAGCAGCGCCGCACGCGGCCTCAAATTGCGCGTAAAACGCCGACGAAATTCTCCTGTTTGCAATTCCTAGATTCTCCTAATTCCTTTCTCTCGGCCCATCCCATACCCTCTATTTACTCCTCGAATAACAGCTCAGGCACTACAAGGCACCCTTTGTGGGCCGGCTGAGCTGCTCACAATCCGAACTTGGTTCTTTGAACGGAGGAGAATCATGAAGACAGCTCTGAGCGACGAGAAAAAATCGAGTATGCGGGTTCCTTACGCATTGCGCCGCGTCCCGCAGGAAAATCTTTCCAGTTTGCTGACTTGTTCTGAACCCCCGCAGCCAGGAGACATTGCACTGGCCAGGGTTGAGAAAATCGGCAGAAACACCAATCTGGAGCTGCCCAACGGCCGCCGTTGCGCTTTGTATGTTGGAGATTTAATGGTCGGCGTCTTCGGGAACCGCTACGCCACCATGCAATTTGAAGGTTATGCAAGGACGGACGGGGAGCGCTGCGACCTGCTCAGCATGGCCGGCGTCTGCGGCCTGGTGGAAAGCAAACATGATGGCGTAGGCGAACCAAGTAAACTTCGGCTGATGGGATTCGTCGCCGGTCCCGACGGCCGCAAGCTGCGTCTTCGCCAATTTGCGCTGCCCTCCCCACCCACGCAGAGCCAGCCGCGCGTGGTTGTCGTGTGCGGCACCTCGATGGACTCGGGCAAGACCCGAACCGCTGCCGCCATCATCAAGGGCTTGCGGCAAGGGGGACACTCCGTCGTAGGCATCAAACTCACCGGCACCGCCAGCGGAAAGGATACGTTAAGTATGTTGGATGCCGGCGCGTGCGCGGCCCTCGACTTTGTGGACGGTGGGCTGCCTTCCACGTATCTCTGCAATCTGGATGAACTCCTCAATTTGCATTTCACTCTTGTCTCCCATGCGGCATCCAAAGGTGCCGCCTTTGCGGTCATTGAAATCGCCGACGGTTTGCTGCAGAACGAAACGGCCGCTCTCCTGCAGAATCCCCGCTTCACGCAAACTGTCGACGCCTGGGTATTTGCTGCGGGCGATCCGCTGGGCGCTGCGGGCGGCACGCGCGTGCTACGAAGCTGGGGCATTCATCCGGTGGCCATTTCAGGCGTCGTCACGATGAGCTCGCTCGCGATTCGCGAAGCGCAAACCGCCACGGGATTGCCTTGTCTCACGGTGCCCGAACTGGAGTCCGGCGAATTGAACGTCAAGCTCATGCAGGCAAAGCCCGCTGGTGACCCTGGCCTCAGGACCGCGAGCAAGAACGAAAAACAGCGTGTCGATTAACGCAACCGAAAGGCATTCCCATGCAGGTTACTCCTCGCGGGCGCGTCTACACTTGGATTCGCGATCCAGCGAAGTCCCTCGGCGGACGCGTGGCCCTAAGCGACGAGCCTCTTCAACATCTCGATGATGTGGGAGGAGGAACATCTCGTCTCTCCGGGCAATACGTGCGGGTGCGAAACGCCGGAGCTGTAAATGAGCCAGGCCTGTCGAACGGCAAGGTTCGAGCGGTCCCCGTCGGCGACGCACAACCCAACTCCGACGGCAACTTCTTCTTCGAGCCGGGACGCGGCGGCGGGCGCATGGACAAAGCCCTGCTCGCCGCGCCGGACTTTCGCTGGCGCTACATCCAGGCCTCTCATTTCGGCGAGGTGAACACTTATTTCCACCTGGACCGCATCGCTTCGTACGTGGATGGCTTGCTGCGCGAATTAGGCGCGCCATCCCTCCCGCGCGTTGTCGCCGCCGTAAACGCTCACCATGCTGCAACGGAAGAACACGGCTTGCGTGACGGTGTTCGCGGGCCGCGCAGCGGGTGTTGGCTGCCATTTCAAGGTGGGCATTATCGGCTTCCCAGCCGCCGCTACGACGTGATCGAATTCGAGCCGCTCTCTCCCGATGGGGAGATTCATCTTGGGCCGGGTTGGCAGCTTCTTTACCACGGCGCATTAGTAGAGCGCGCGGGCGGCCGTTACCGCGCGAACGCATCGCACAACGCCGGGATCATCTATCACGAATACGGACATCACATCACGCGCCATACCGCGGATTTTCAGGCGAATGCTCTTCGCTCCCCCAACCGGCAAAAGAATCGGAAAGCTCCCATCGACGAAGGCACCTGCGACTATTGGGCTGCGGCCATGCTAGGTACGCCTCACATTTGGGCCTGGCACCGCCGCCATGATGAACAGGAAATTCACCCGCGCAGCTTGTCTTCATCGAAAACCATGGCCGATTACGATTACCGTCCTGAGGCCGACGAACATCTAAATGGCACGATCTGGGGCGCAGCGCTCTGGGATTTGCGCGCTCGATTGACCGCCACCGAGCCCGATGGTTCCCGCAAAGCAGACCTGCTTCTGCTGCAAGCCTTTCTCCTCCTCGGAAAGTTGACCGGCCCTCAAGACGACGAGGAGCGCGAGTGGCTTCTTCGCATGCGAACAATCTATGGTGCTGGACTGGCCGCGTTGCTTCAAGCAGATGATCTGCTTAACGCGGGCCGGAACCATGCCACGATTCTCGCTTGCTTCCAGAAGCGCGGTATCCAGCCGGAACAAGCCCTTAAGGCAAGGAAAACCGGCAAATTGTGCGTGGCTTGATTTTTTTTCCCGAACCCTTCTTCCATGTCAAACGAAATGCGCCAGAAAGAAAACAACTTCGACGTCGCCAACCAAAAGTCTTACTCGGCGTCTGCACCTCGTCTCTTCGAATGGCCACATTCTTCCGCGCGTGCGCTCTTGAGGCATGTGCCCGCGGAAGAAATTCCCCCTGCTGAAGACCTGCACGCAACGGAATCGCTGCAGCAGCACCTTGACTCTCTGCGCGAACCTCCCTATTCGGTGATCGTCGCAGGCGACATCATGCTGGGTGGTCGCGCGAAAAGTTCCATAATCGAGCAAGGCGCCGATTACCCTTTTGCTGCGGTTCTTCCGCTTTTGCGCCAGTCCGCTATCGTTGTCGGCAACTTAGAAGGCCCGTTTGCGGAGAAGGCTCACAAACTGCGGCGGAACTTTTCCTACCGCGTGGATCCTGCTCTGGCTTCCGCCTTGACGCGCGCGGGGATCAACATTCTGACGCTGGCTAACAATCATTTGCTGGATTGCGGACGTTCGGGTGTGCTGGAGACCTTAGACATCCTTGCGCGCGAAGGGCTTGCACCCTTGGGCGCCGGCGTCAATGAGCAAGAAGCGCATCGGCCCATCATCCGTCAGGCAGGCCGCTGGCGGATTGGTCTTCTCGGTTACTACTGGAATCGCCGCACGGCCGCGACTGCGGACAAACCCGGCAGCGCCATGGATCCTGCGGAAGCGCTCGAAGCAGACATTCGCGCGCTGCGGGATCGCGCGGACCGCATCGTGGTCATTTTTCATTGGGGCGTCCCTTATTTGCGCGATCCTTCTGCCGAAGACCGCGCCAAGGCTCGTCTTGCCATCGATCTTGGCGCGGACGCTGTGGTCGGTCATCACCCGCATGTCATTCAGCCGTTTGAGATCTATCACGGGCGGCCGATTTTCTTCAGCGTCGGCAATTTTGCTTTTGGTTCGGGAAACAGCCTCGCCGAAGGCCTGCTTGTGGGAATTCGATTTGAGGAAGCAAGCACGATTGTCTCGGCCTATCCTCTCTACGTCAAGAATCGCGACCCTCGCGTGAATTACCAGCCCAAAGTTCTGAGAGGGGAGCGCGCCAAACAAGTCCTGCGCCAGTTGGCGCTGATTTCTGGGTCGAGCGGCGCTTTGCTCTCCATAGAGCATGACAGAGGGATCGTCACGCTTCCCGCTCATAACTGGCATTCCGAAGCAAGAGAGGTGCGGATTGCCTAGCCGGTCTTTTCGCGGCAGCACTCCTTCGAAAGGTTATTGGCGATGCTTCCTGCCCATTTTGCGTCCTCATCGACCGGCCTTGTTTGCAGCAGTTGTGGCCATGATGCTGGACGCTGCGCTCACCGTGATGCGTCCCTGGCCGCTAAAGGTGGTCATTGACCGCGTCCTCTCGCACAAGGCGAGCCGCGTACCATTTCTTCACTCCTGGCTGGACTCTTCTGCCCACACGCCCATGCAGATTCTTTGGGGCGCATGCGCGGCGACCTTCCTGATCGCGCTGGGAACGGGAGTCTTCACATACTTTTTCACCCGAACCCTGGGTAACATTGGACAGCGCTTCGCTTTCGACTTGCGCTGCCATCTCTTTGCACATTTGCAGCGCCTCTCGCTGCGCTTCCATGATCGCCAGCCGCTGGGTGATTTGATCACACGCCTGACTTCGGACACGACCGCTATCCAGGATGTGCTTGCTAGCGGCGTCATCATCCTCGGCAGCAACGGTTGCCTGCTGCTCGGCATGGTCACGATAATGCTGTGGTTGAACTGGCGTTTTGCGCTGGCCGCGCTCTCGGTAGCGCCGCTTCTGTTCGTCGTTGTATTGCGATATTCCTCGAGAATCAAAGTGGCGGCACGCCAGGCTCGCCTCAGCACGGGCCTGTTGGCTTCTTTGGCTCAGGAGACGCTCGCCTCCATCCGTATCGTGCAAGGCCTTGCCCAGGAAGGGCAGCGCGACGAACTTTTCGAAACGCAAGGCGCCAACAGCCTGCAGGCGTCCCTCGAAGCCGTCGGTTACCAAGCGCGCGTCGCTCCGCTCATCGACTTGCTCGCCGCTATCGGGCTAATTCTCGTGATGTACTACGGCGCAACGCGCGTGCTTGCAGGGGAGTTATCTACAGGTGACGTGGTCGTGTTTTTCGCCTATGTCACTAACCTCTACGCTCCCATGCGCGCCCTGGCACGCTTCTCGTATGTTTCGAACCGGGCTGTTGTTGGGGCCGAGCGCATCGTCGAAGTCCTGAGCGTTCGCAGCGACGTCGTGGACCGCAAAGGCGCGCGGCCGGCTCCGCGCCTCGACGGCCGCATCGAATTCCTCGATGTTGCGTTCGAATACGTTCCGGGCCAGCCCGTGCTTTCCGACATTAACTTGACTATCGAGCCGGGCGAGCGCATTGCCGTAGTGGGTGCAACGGGCGCGGGCAAAACTACTTTCGTCAGCTTGATTCCGCGTTTTTACGATCCCGCCCGCGGCGCCGTGTTGATCAACGGCGAAGACCTTCGCAATTATTCGCTCCAATCGCTCCGCGAACAGATCAGCCTCGTGCTTCAGGACACTTTGCTGTTCAGCGGCTCTATTCGCGACAACATCGCTTTTGGCCGCCCTGACGCTACGCGCGAAGAGATTGCCGCCGCCGCCGTTTCCGCCAACGCCGACGAATTTATCCAGCGTCTGCCCGAAGGTTATGATTCCCATGTCGCCGAGCGCGGCTCCACGCTTTCTGGTGGACAGAAACAGCGCATCGCCATCGCCCGCGCGATTCTCCGCGACGCCCCCATTCTAATTCTCGACGAACCCACGAGCGGCCTCGACGCAATTGCGGAATCCATGGTCATTGACGCGCTCGAGCGCGCCTCCACCGGCCGCACTACGTTCATGATCGCCCACCGCCTCAGCACTGTGCGCTTCGCCAATCGCATTCTCGTTTTTGACAAGGGCCGCATCGTCGAGCAAGGCACTCACCAGCAACTGCTCGCCCGCAATGGCCGTTACGCCCGGCTGTATCACCTTCAAGCCTCTCCTCGCGGAGAAGCAACTTCAGAATTGCATTTGATTGGTTAAATCGGACGGCGGATGCCGAGCTTGCGCATGCGCGCTTGCAGCGTGGTGCGCTTCATGCCCAGCAGCGTCGCGGCGCCTTTGGGGCCGGCGATGCGCCACTGGGTTTGCTTCAGCGCGCGCAGGATGTGCTGTCGTTCAGCTTCTTCGAGAGTGGAGATGCGCGCAGCCAACGAAGCGGGAGCCGCGAAGGAGTTCTCCTCTGCTGTTATTGGCATATCGGATTTCAATTCCGAGAGCGGGATGCGAAGCTCTTTGCCAGGCGAGAGCAGCACCGCGCGTTCGATGAGATTTTCCAATTCGCGCACGTTTCCCGGCCACGAATAGCGCGCCAGCGCGTCCATCGCGTCCGCTGGAATGTATTCCACCGCTTTGTTCAGGCTGCGGCTGAATCTTTGCACGAAGTAGCGCACGAGCAGCGGAATGTCTTCGTTGCGCTCGCGAAGCGCGGGAATCTGGATGGGAAAAACATTCAGGCGGTAGTACAGATCGTTGCGGAACTGGCGCTGCGCAACGAGCTTTGAAAGATCGAGGTTTGTGGCGGCAACCACGCGCACGTCCACGCGCTGCGTGCGATTCCCGCCCAGCCGCTCGAACTCCTGCTCCTGAAGCACGCGCAGCAACTTGGGCTGAAGCTCCAACGGAATATCGCCCACTTCATCGAGAAAAAGCGTGCCTTTGTCGGCCAATTCGAAACGCCCAATCTTTTGGTTGATGGCGCCGGTGAACGCGCCGCGTTCGTGCCCGAAAAGTTCGGATTCGAGCAGCCCCGAGGGAATCGCGGCACAATTGATCTTCACGAACGTGCGGTCGCGGCGGGGGCTGAGATTATGGATGGCGCGCGCAAAAAGCTCTTTGCCCGTGCCGGTTTCGCCCAGAAGCAGCACAGTCGTTCCCGCGGGAGCCGCAAGCTCCACTTGCCCAAGCGCGCGCTTCAACGCGGCGCTCTCGCCAATAATTTCCTCGAAGTTGAATTCGCTGCGAATCTCTTCTTCGAGATACAACTTCTCGACCGCCAGCTTGTCCTTCAGCGCATCAATCTCTTTGAACGCCAGCGCATTCTCCACGGCAATCGCGATCTGCGCGCCGACAGGCTGCAGCAATTCCACGTCGGCGGGTGTGAAAGTATCAAGACGCCGACTGGCCAGATTCAATGTTCCAAAAGTGCGATCGCGGTGGACGAGGGGCACGCAGCAAATCGCTTGCACACCTTCGGCCCGAAGAATGCTCACGACTTCACTTGGGTAACGGTCCAGTTCGGAGCCGCGCGCAAGACACGGCAGCCCCGTGGCGATGGCGCGGCCGGCAGGTGTGTTTTCCAAAGGAACAATCGTGTCCGGCTTGAAGATGTTCTGGTTGGCCGGAAAATAGTAGGCGTAAATTCTCAGCGTTTTCGTGCCGGGATCCAGCAGCGCGAGGCTGGTGTAGTCATGGTGGATCACGCGCTCGAGGCAGGAAACAATTCCCGGAAAAAGTTCGGGAAGTTCGCGGCTCGTAATCAGCACGTTGTTAACTTCCAGCAGGACACGGAAACGGTCTCGTTCCCCCGCAAGCTGCTTCTGGTAAGCCTGCGAGCTCTCCAGATTCAGCGCGTTGTCCACCGCAACCGCGACTTGGCTCGCGACGCGCTGCATGAATTGCAGTTCGGTGTCGCTAATGCGCTGCGGAATCGTGTGCCCGAAGCACAACGAGCCCAGCCGGTGTTGCGCCGTCGTCAACGGAATGATCGCCATCGAACGGACACCGTATCCGCGCAGCCGCTGAATGAAATCCGGAAAGCGCGTCTCCTCTTCCATGTCGCTGATGAGGTACGGCCGTTGGTTTTGCCAAACCCACCCGGAAGGAGACTCCTCAATGGCCACTTCCGCGCCGGTGTGTTTCTCCACCAGGATTCGGGTCTCCAGAACATGCAGGCGCATTACGTTCTTCGCCGCGTCGTGAAGCACCAGCGTCAGAAAGTCGAAGTCAATCACCGAGTGCAGGCGCGAGGCGAGATCATGAAACAGCGCCGGTAAATCGCGCTGCTGCGCGATGGCCTCGCTCACTTCGAGCAAGGCTTCCAGTTGACGCCGGGAATGCTCCAGCGGGGAGGAGTGCTGCACTTCCGGCGGAGAGATGACCGGTTCGGCCATAAAAGGCAGCATAGCATTCGCCTTGGTGAACGCTCAACCTAAGCGGGGAACCGAAAAGGCCGTGCTCTCGAAGGCTACCGTTGCAAGAGGTTTTTCTTGAGATTCCTCTTCGTTGCGAAAGAATTCCTAGGGCGTTGGCGGCTTCGGTGTTGGCGCAGGAGCCTGATCGGGCTTAGGGGCTGGCGGC
>QHYL01000450.1 GCA_003224105.1 Acidobacteriota bacterium
GATGTCCTGACCATGCGGAAGTGGCAGAACCTTCAAATCATCGGCATTGTAAGCAATGCCAGCCTGTATGACATTCGCAAGCAACCACCGCCAACAGTGTACCTCCCTGCAACACAATATGGGGACTACATGGGATGGTCCCAGTTGCTTGTCCAGACGACCCTCCCGCCTGCAACTATGGAAGGCCCGCTGCGGCAAACCGTCGAATCACTCGGACACGAATACGTCACTACCGTTAAGACGGTCCGGCAAAATATCGACCGATCGCTCTTGCAGGAACGCGTTACCGCCATGCTTTCCGCGTTTTTTGGTACCCTCACGCTTTTGCTAGCAGCGATTGGGCTTTATGGTCTGATGGCTTATACCGTGGCTCAACGGACCCGCGA
Source organism: Acidobacteriota bacterium (assembly GCA_003224105.1). Taxonomy (GTDB): domain Bacteria; phylum Acidobacteriota; class Terriglobia; order Acidiferrales; family UBA7541; genus Acidiferrum. Next base: position 387 of record QHYL01000450.1, read on the forward strand.
GATCGGCATCCGCTTGGCTCTGGGAGCTGCACGCCAGCGCGTCCTGAAGATGATTTTGCGCGAAGCGCTCGCCCTTGTTCTTGCCGGAGTGCTCATTGGTCTGCCGTGTGCGCTTGCGGCCTCGCGGCTTATCGCTCACATGCTTTTTGGGCTTTCTCCGAATGACCCCGCCACTTTAGCGTTCGTCGCGGGCGCGCTGCTAGTGGTTGGTACGCTCGCCGCGTATTTTCCGGGACGGCGGGCGATGAAAGTCGATCCGATGGTGGCCTTGCGCTGGGAATAGGGGAACTCGGCGCTCAATTTGTTTCGTCCAGAGATGCGAAGAAAAATGAAAATCGATTGGTGCTAGACTTTCGGAGTGATACGGGCAAAAACTTCGGCGACCCTGGCGTTCGCTGTTGCTCTGTCGGGTGCCGCTGCGCTTGCGTTCACGCAGCGAACCGGGCAAAGCGTCCGTCTCCCCTTCGGTTCGTGGACCCGCGCGTCTGACGCACCCATAATTTCTCCTCAAGGCACAACGTGGGAATCCGCAGGCACGTTCAATCCTGCCGTCGTTCTTCACAACGGCAAGATCGTCATGCTCTACCGCGCACAAGATGCGGCGGGAACCTCGCGTCTCGGTTACGCCGAAAGCAAAGATGGCATTCACTTCACGCGGCGGCCCAAACCAGTTCTTGCGCCAGAAGCCGATTATGAAAAGGACGGCGGCGTGGAGGATCCGCGCCTGCAGAAGTTCGGCGACACGTACTATCTCACCTACACGGGCTACAACAAGAAGGACGCACAGCTTTGCCTCGCCACTTCCCGCGACCTCACCCACTGGGAACGCAAAGGCGTTTTGCTCCCCGCCTACAAAGGAAAATGGAACCAAGGCTGGACAAAATCCGGCGCGATTGTTCCTGAAAAAATTGACAGCAAATATTGGATGTATTGGCTGGGCACCGCCGCTGACAAGACCGACCAGATGGGTCTTTCCTACTCCACCGATTTGATTCATTGGACCGAGGCGACAGAAACGCCCGTGCTGCCGAAGCGTCCTGGCAAATTTGATTCACGAGTGGTCGAGCCCGGCCCGCCCCCGATTCTCACCTCACGCGGAATTGTCCTGATCTACAACGGCGCCGCTGACAATCTGGTCTACCGCACCGGTGTCGCGGTCTTCGATTCCCACGATCCTCGCAAGGTCCTCTACCGCTCCGACACGCCGATCTTCGCGCCCGAAAAAGAATGGGAAAAAGTCGGCCAAGTCCCCAACGTAGTGTTCGTCGAAGGCATGATTCGCCAAAACAGCCGCTGGCTCTTCTATTATGGCGGGGCAGACAAGTATGTGGGAGTCGCGGAAGCTCAAGACCTCCAAGATTCAGGTCCCTCGGCAACTCCATCACAATCTCATTCGTTGGACGGGGAGGTGGTTACGTTTCCCAGCGGGGGGCTTACCCTTCACGGGGTGTTATACAGGCCGGATGGTGTTGGGCCGTTCCCGGCGGTTGTTTACAACCACGGAAGCGCTCCCGGTATGCTCAGCAAACAGGCTTTCGACGCGTTGGGGCCGGTGTTTGCGAAGAACGGCTGGGTTTTCTTCGGACCATACCGGAGAGGTCAAGGTCTAAGTGCTTCGGCAGGAAAGTTTATCGGCGATGAGATTGCCGCGGCGACAAAAGCGGGCGGGCTCACGGCTGGAGCTTCAACCATGGTCCGCTTGCTTGAGACGGACCACTTAAACGACCAACTCGCCGCCTTAACCTGGCTGAGAACACAGAAGTTTGTTAAACCGGATCAAATCGCTGTTGCGGGGAATTCTTTTGGTGGCATCGAGACCGTGTTAGGTGCCGAGCACGCTTCTTATTGTGGTGCTGTCGATTCTGCTGGTGGTGCGCAGAGCTGGGCACAGGCGCCGGAGCTTCAATCGCTGATGACGCGCAGCGTTCGCCGCTCCCAGGCCCCTATCTTTTTCTTTCAGGCCGAGAATGATTACGATCTTTCTCCGAGCCGGGTTCTTACGAACGCCATGAGGGACGCTGGCAAAGAATTCGCGCTCAAGATTTACCCTCTCTTTGGGACGTCCGTGCAAGATGGCCACACTTTCGGCTATTTTGGAAGCTCTGTCTGGTCCGACGATGTGTTTCGATTCCTGAACAAGCACTGCCAAAGATAAAGCTTGTCGCGGTCCGGAGTGACCTTCTTCGTCCGCCCTTCCCGTTAATTTCAAACGCTCGCCCGTCACTTCTTTTCCGAGCGGATTCCACTCCCTTCTTTCAGCGTGCGGATGGAATCCACAGCCAGATTTTCAAAGTGTTCCACCAATCCGCTGGGCCAGCGAACTTGCACCCACTCGATTGTTGCGGCTGAACCCAATCCAAAATGAACGCGGATGTCGCTATTCGAGTCAAAACTCGAGCCGCTGCGAACTTCGTCCACCAGCAGGCGGTCGCCCGCTTTGACGGTAATCTTCGCGCCGATGCCATCGCGATTAGACGCAAAGGAAATAGCAGACGTCTCGCCGTTCGCCTTTTCCTTCATTTCCTTTACTTCCTTCATTTCCTTTACTTCCTTTATTTCCTTCACGTCCTTTGTATCGCTCTTGAACGTTCCAATCGTGCGAAACGCGATCCAATGATTTCCGTTGCGCATGTCGTTCACCAGCAACATGGGAGGAGCGTTCATGTTGTTGATCACCGCGGACATGCGCCCATCGTTCCACAGATCGCCCACTGCCAGCCCGCGCGCGGAACTTAAGGCTGTGATCGCGGGGCCGGCGCTGGCAGAAATATCCGTGAAGGTTCCGTTGCCGTTATTGTGATAAAGAATCTTCGGCTCGAGAAAACTGCTTCCGAGGTGCTGGCTGTCGACTTCCGGATAGACGTGCCCGTTCACGAGAAGCAGATCGGGCCAGCCATCGTTGTCCACGTCGAGGAACATCGTTCCCCATCCGAGGTATTGCGTGTTTAGGCCAAAGCCCGCGGGAAACGTTTTGTCGTCAAACGTGCCGTCGCCGTTATTGTGTAAAAGCGTGGAAGTATCGTCGGAGAAATTCGTCTTGAAAATATCGGGCCTGCCGTCCCCATCATAATCGCCAACGGTCGAGCCCATGCCCGCTTGCTCGCGCCCATCGTCATTGAAAGCGGCTCCGGAAATAACTGCAACGTCGGTGAATGTGCCGTCATGATTGTTGTGATAGAGAATGCTTGCGGTGCTGTCGCACGCCACAAAAATGTCCGGCCATCCGTCGTCATCATAATCGAGCGTGGAAACGCTGAATGCGTAATGCCCGTTGGTCTGGTCGATTTTCGCTTTTTTCGTCACATCCTCGAACGTCCCGTTGCCGAGATTGTGGTACAGAATGTTTTTCGCCCCGGGCAATCCGCGCGGCCCGCACATGACCGGAACGCCTTTCCACATACACGAAGGCCGTTCTCCCGGAGCAAGAGCGGTGGCCGAGTCATAGTCCACATAATTCGCGACCATTAGGTCCAGCTTGCCATCGCGGTCGTAGTCCACAAACGCGCAGCCGGTGCCCCACATCTTGCCGTTTCCCGCAACTCCAGCTTTCTCGCTGACGTCGGTAAACGTGCCGTTCCCGTTGTTGTGGTACAAAATGTTTTTTCCGTAGTAGGTGACGTAGAGATCCTCGAATCCGTCGTTGTCGTAGTCGCCGACGCACACTCCCTGGCCCCATCCTGTGTGCGTCAGGCCCGCTTTTTCCGTGACGTCTGTGAAGGTGCCGTCATGATTGTTGTGATAGACATGGCTCGTCGGCGCTTTGCCGTTGGGAAAGCCTTCGAGCTTCGTGCCGTTCACGATGAAAATATCGGGCCAGCCGTCGTTGTCATAATCGAAAATGGCAACACCCGTGCCGGTGGTTTCGATGATGTACTTTTTTGTCTTTTCCCCGCCGAAAACAACGGATGCCGTGAGTCCCACCTTTGCTGCGACATCCGTAAAGTGCACGATAGGCGCCGGAGTTTTGGTCGGAGTTTGCTCCGAATTTTGCGGCGCCGATCGGCCGACTTGCAAGGAGAGACAGGCGCAAAGCCCGAAGAGAAGAAGCGACCGAAGAGAAGAGAAATGGAGAGTCATCAAGCCTTAAGAATAGTAAGTTGGCTGTGGGCAGGGGTCAACCGAGGGCAAGCTTCAGCCGTCTTCGTGCCGCCGAATCGCAGTCCTCAATCATGCTAGGATTTTTGTTGGGTTCGAACAATGCTCACCCTGCGAGTGAAATCGACTTGGGTTTGTGGCCGCTCGCGGCTTGTTCCATGCTGCGCGCTTTTTCTTCTCTGTTCGTTTGTGACAGCCAGGCCTGGCATGGGACAAGCGGCCAATTCGGCTTCCCCGGCCGAGTCTGAATCCAAAGCAACCTCCTTTTATAAGCAGGGGATGGCCGCACTGCAAAAGGGCGATTTGGAGTCCGCGCGCGTGGCTTTTGAAAAAGTCGCCCAGCTGGCGCCACAGAGCCCCGAGGCACATAACTCACTTGGCTGGGTCTTGCTCGCGCAGAACGAAGTGGATTCCGCGATCAAGCAATTTCAGAGCGCAGTCAGATTAAAGCCGGGTTTCGTGCAGGCCCATGTGAATTTCGCGAACGCGCTACTTCGCAAAAGTGATCTGGCAGGCGCGCTCCGCGAGTCGAAGGAAGCCACGCATCTGGCTCCCGGCGATTCGGAGACGTACCGGACCTTAGGCCGCGTGCTTGATTTTTCCAAGGATTTGGATGGCGCAATCGCCGAATTCCGCCGGGCCGTAGAACTGGAGCCCCAGCGGGCGGAATTGCACGACGACCTTGGAACCGTTTTGGTTCAGAAATCGGACACGCAAAACGCGGAAGCCGAATTTTCCGAGGCGATCCGCCTGCAGCCCAATTTCGCAAAGCCTCATTTCCATCTGGGTGTCTTGCAATATCAAGAAAGATCGATGACCCAAGCTGCCGAACATCTGCAAACAGCAGTGCAGCTGGAGCCCTCTGATCCGGGCGCCCACTATTACTACGCCCAGGTTTTGAAGTCACAAGACAAAGCGCCCGCGGCAATCGGCGAATTGCAAGCGTGCGTGAAACTGAATCCGGATTATCCGGATGCTCAAAACAGCCTGGGCTTGCTGCTGCAGCACCATGGGGATGTGGAGCAGGCCGTCGCGGCCTTTCGCCAAGCCCTGAAATTGCAGCCGGACAACCCGGACATTCACAACAATTTGGGGCTGGCGTATTTGCAGGGCGGCGATGCGCAAGGTGCGGCCAAAGAATTCCAGGAAGCCATTCGTGTGCGGCCGGAAGACAGCGCGTATATTGGGAATCTTGGAGCGGCGTACCTGCAAGTTGCGGACTTCGATTCTGCCATTGCAACTTTTCAGCAAGCGCTGAAACTATCACCGCAAGACGCCACGCTGCACTACGACCTGGGACTGGCGCTTAAACTAAAAGACAAATTGCCGGAGGCCATCGCGGAGTTCCGCAAGGCTGCAGATCTGGATCCTCAGCAGGCCGACGCTCATTACACACTCGGCGTGACTCTGTGGCAGCAAGGCGACTTTGCCGCAGCCGCTGAGGAGCTGACTGCAGCGATTCATGCCAAGCCGGATTATGCGGAGGCGTACTACACACTGGGCACAGTGTTGAAGCAGAAAGGTGAGTTGGCAGAGGCCGCAAAAGCCCTCCGAGAAGCGATTCGCCTGCAGCCGGAGTTCGCTGGCGCGCACACGACCCTGGCGTCGGTGCTGCGTCAACTCGGCGACAACGAAGGCTCCGCTGCGGAGAGTCGCGCGGGAGCGGAGATCGCAAAGCGAAAGACCAGCGAGCAGGCCGCACTCTTCGCCACGAATTCGGGGAGGCGCCTGTTCAACGCAGGGGACCTTGACGGCGCAATTTCGCAATTTCGCAGCGCCATTGAGTCGGTGCCGGGCTACGCTCCTGCGCATTATCAGCTCGCTCTGGCGTTGCAGCGGAAGGGTGACAAACAAGGCGCGTTGCAAGAATTCAAGACGGCGGCTGACCTCGATCCCCGGTTGAAGGCGCCAACGCCTTGAAGCACCGTTTCCACATTCAAAATAGGCTTTAAGCTGGCTCTTTCCGGAGTGCGACAAGCTCCGACCCTACAGGCACGCCGCGCGTCACTTTCACATGAATGACGGCTTCGAAGGGCTTCAGTTCGCCGGAATTGGAGACGGAAAGCCGCAGAAGCAGTTGCTGGAGGTTGTCCGGCTGGCACACATACTCGACGGCAGCCTGCGTTCCGATGGTCGTTGTGCCGGCCAGAATCAGCTCCGAGCGCGAAGGGTTCAGTCCCTTCACCAGCGCTACAACCGAATAGTCGTCCGCAAGCGCCTCGTCCGACGGCGTAGCCAGAAAAGATTTTGGCTCGTCCGCCCCGGGGTGAACATTGACGATTTCGACGTTGCCGGCGCGCGGACCGGAAGCGATCTGCCGAAAAACAAATTCCTTCGTACTTGGAATTTCCAGCAAAGTGAGATTCTCAGAAGGCGATCCGATGAAAATCAAATCATTGTTTTTCGCGTCGTCCAAGGAGAACAAGCTTCCGCGTTTGACGCGAATAGGCTGGTGCAATTTCATGAAAACGTTGTCCAGAGCGTGCACCGCCAGAACTTCCCCTACTCCAGTGTAGTGATCAAGAATGTGCGCTTGGCCGTCGCGGGAAGATTTGAAGTAACGCATCCCGCTGTCAGGCCGCCCCACAAAAGCTGCATTGCTGAAAATGACCCAGGGCTCTTGAGGCGCCGTGAGAAAGCCTTTCCAGAAAACGCGCAGAACGGTCGGCGCCTCCGTGCCTTCCGTGTCGAGCCGCGCTTCAGCCGTGCGGCGGTTGAGGAGGCGGTCCATGGCAACTGCCACGACTG
>QHYL01000451.1 GCA_003224105.1 Acidobacteriota bacterium
GGAATGGCAGGTAAGCTTTGGCAGTGAAAGACCCGGCCTCAAGATGACGCGCACCATGGAAAAGCAGGGGGCAGGGATGAACGTGGCGTGTATTAGAATTCGTGTATGCAGACTTGATGAATGTGACGCTCTATTGCGAGTAGAGGACCAAGATGCAAACACTGATAGTGAAGACGGACCGGCGGACACAGCTTCTGGACGTGACGGCGCAAGTGCAGAAGGCGGTGTCCGCGGCGAAAATCTCCAAAGGCATTTGCTATTTGTACGTGCCGCACACCACCGCGGGGATTGCCGTCAACGAATGTGCAGATCCGGATGTGGCGCGCGACATTGAAGGCGCGCTGGATCGCCTGATACCCAAAACGGGGCCGTACCGGCACAGCGAGGGGAACTCGGATTCGCACATAAAATCGGTGCTCGTAGGCGGGAGCCAGATCGTGTTCGTGGAAGACGGACGCCTTGCGCTGGGGCGCTGGCAAGGAATCTTCTTTTGCGAATTCGACGGGCCGCGCGAGCGGAAGCTGGTCGTTAAATTCATAGCTGAAAAAGACGACCTAAGCTAAACCTGTGCTTGCGCGGCGTTTGAGAGGGGCTCTAACCAAGGCCCGTACGGCGGCGCAAGCCGCCAGCCTATATGGCCTTAGGGCAAAGTGAAGGCCACCAGGGAGTCGCCGAGCTTTTCTTCGGTGATTTTGGGGTGGCCGCCGGCGGCGATGACCAAGAATTGCTTGCCGGTGGCTGAAACCCGGTAAGTCATAGGCGTGGCGTTGCCGCAGGCGGGCAGCTTGCCCTTCCACAGTTCTTTGCCGGCTTCGATATCGAACGCGCGGAGGAAGCAATCGACCGTGCCGGCGATGAAGACGAGTCCGCCGCCGGTCACGATGGGGCCGCCAAAGCTGATGGAGCCAGGCGGAATCTGCTGGGGATGTTCGCCACCAAAGTCACCAAAGGAGCCCAGGGGCACCTGCCAGCGAATCTTTCCTTCGCCCATGTCCACAGCTGTAAGCATGCCCCAGGGTGGGGGGCTGCACGGAAGGTCCGAAGGCGACTGAATGAAGCGGCGGTACAGGCCGTAGGATGCACCGAGTTGATCGCCATAGTCGCCGTCTTCAGTGCGCGAGCTGCGATCATTGTATTTTTCGCGGGGAATGAGTCGCGCGATCGCGGCGATATTATTCACATTCGTGACCAGGATGCTGCGTTTGGGATCAAATGCGGAGCCGCTCCAAGTCATACCGCCAATGTTTCCCGGAACCATGAGCGTTCCCTGCAGGCTCGGCGGAGTGAAAATCCCTTCATTGCGCAGATGTGCAATGTAATTTCGGCACCAGTCGCGGTCTTGGGAAGTAGGACCCCAGGCTTGGTCGGCAGAAAAGGTGTGAGGAACGAGCGGCGGCGGCTTTACTGGAAAAGGCTGCGTCGGAGAAGCAACCTCGCCGGGAACATCGCTCTTGGGGACAAGCCGCTCTTCGACGGGGAAAACAGGCTTGCCAGTATCGCGGTTCAGAACGTAGAGAAGGCCGGATTTGTTGCCTTGGATGACCACAGGGACGTCTTTGCCGTCCAGATGCAGAGTCGTGAGCAAGGGTGGCGAGGCGCTGTCGAAATCCCAAAGATCGTGGTGGACGAGCTGGAAGCCCCAGACGAGCTCACCGGTTTTGCCGCGCAATGCGACGACGGAGTTGGACCATTTGTCGTCGCCGGGGCGGAGGCCACCGTAGTAGTCGGGGCTGGCACTGCCGGTGGGGACGAAGAGCACGTCGCGCTCTTGGTCGACGGCCATGATGGACCACGCGTTTCCAGCGCCGCTACGCCACGAAGGAGCCTTGCCTTCCGCTGCAGCGACGGCCGGATTTGCGGGGAGTGGGTCCCAGCTCCAGCGAAGAGCGCCCGAACGGGCGTCATAGGCGCGCACAACTCCGCGAGCCATGTCCACGCGATGATTGTCATCAATGGCGGAGCCCACGACGACTAGATCGTCGATGATGGCAGGCGGGGAAGTCATGTGATACCAGCCGGGGTCGTATTGAAGAACGTCGCGGAGACTGACTTGGCCTTCATTGCCGAAGTCGGCGCAAGGCGCTCCAGTGGCGGCGTCTACGGCGACGAGGCGCGCATCTTGGGTGGATTCAAAGATGCGGCGATGGCAGGGCTTGTCTTTGGCGCGCGAGGTGTCGACCCAAGTGGCAACGCCGCGATTGACGAGACCGTCGCCATAGTCGCCATCGAGGTCGATTTTGAGGTCGTAGGCCCAGCGTTGTTTACCAGTTTCAGGATCGAGCGCGATGATGCGGTTGAACGCGGTGGTGAGGTAGAGAGTGCCGTCAACGAGAAGGGGAGTGGTCTCGAAACCGCTGCGCTTTCTTCGGCCGCCGGCCTCGGAAATGTCGCCGGTGTGAAAGGTCCAGGCGACTCTAAGTGTGGACACGTTGTCGCGACTGATCTGGGTGAGCGGGGAGTAGCGCATTCCACCGGCGTCGTGGCCATAGTAGGGCCAGGAATCGCTACTGAAAGTGTTGGTTGGAGCGGGAGCCGCGGCCCAGGCGAGAAGCATACATGCCGGGAACAAAGCGGCGACACCTAGAGATTTGACTCGGTTCTTCATCTCTTCACACCCTTGAGGGAAAACGCGATTGTACACGCATTTGTTCCCTATAACCGCAACTGGGCGGCTTTTCATCCAGAGCGTGGATAATTCTTAGCTAGTTCCCACGACAAGTGGGCTGAGAAAGGGTCTAGTCGGTTGGGGGAAACAATTCGTCAAATAGTTTTTCCACGACTCCGTTCAGAACATACGGCCCATGTTGTTGGATGTAGCGAAGCTCAGCGGCATGGACAGGATTACGGTCAAAACCGGCGCTCACGCGAACTGTAAAAGTTGACTGCACGGATGGGGCTTGAGACTGATTTTCCGTGCGCTTCCGGAGTTCCTCGGAAGCAAGAACGCCCCGCCGGATGCGTTCGCGGGCACCGCGCAGATTATCGAACCTCATGTCGAGGTCATAAAGGATGCGAAGGGCTTCGATGGGGCGCGCGCCTTCGGCCATTTTGCCGCCGGGGCCGAGAGCGTAAATCGTGGAAACCGCCCAAATGTTATGGCCGCGCGACCAAAAAAACTGAGCGGCCGCGAAATCCGCATCCCGCAAATTGTAAAGTTCCGCAGTAGTGACAAGCGCGTCGTCGGGGGCGCCGATCTCCCGGACGTATTCATTCCACACATCGGCAATGCGCTGCTCGGGAATCAGCCGCGAAGAATCGGACACGGCCTCATATTCGGCGTGGGCGAGCCGTTCGCGAATGCCTCGAGTCATCCAAGACGGGGGGAGAGCGTCAGCGAACACCTCAGCGATCTTGTCCACGAGGGCGCCAGCATCGGCTTCGGAACGAATGCGGGCAGCAAGGTCGTTAATCTCGATGGCGGTCTGGCGGTCGCGCTCGATTCGGGCACGCAGTTCGGGCGATAGTTGACCGTGCGCAGTGAGGACTCCTTGTTGCGAGTAAGTGGTTGGCGTCTGCTGTGAAGAAAAGCATGAAAGAAGAAGAGCGGAAGGGAAAACGAAGCGAGACAACATCATATTCACTCCAAATAGACGAAATATAAGGTCGAGAGCGGAGCAAGAACGAGCCGGACAGTGTGATTATCCACCTTGGAATACCTGATGTGCTAGAGTTTTTGTGCGATGAGAAAGCTCGGGATTTACGTACAGGTGCCCTTCTGCCAGACGAAGTGCACGTATTGCAATTTTCATACGGGAGTGGTGGCGAAGGAACGGTTTGCGCCGTTCGTGGAGGCGGTGTGCCGGGAAATACGGGGACACCGCAGATTGCTGAGAGCGGCTGGAGTAATAGGGGCCGCGGCAGGAGAAGGAGAAGACGACAGCCAGGAGTGGCGGTCCTACTTGGTAGATACCGTTTATTTTGGTGGCGGGACACCGAGTTTGGTGGAACCGCAACAGCTGCAAAAGATCCTGGATGCAATTCGAGGCACTTTTAGGACGGAATTTGGAGAGGTGACGCTGGAGGCGGATCCCGAAACGGTTGAGGCAGCTAAGGCAGAGGCGTGGGTGCGGGCGGGAATTAACCGCGTGAGCTTTGGGGTGCAGTCGTTTTCGGACAAGGAGTTGGCGGCGGCGGGGAGAATGCATCGGCGGGCGGACGTTTATCGGGCCGTGCCGATTTTGCGCGAGGTGGGGATTCGAAACATCAGCTTTGATCTAATCGCGGGATTGCCACACCAAACGAAAGCAAGCTGGAAGCAATCGGTTGATGAATTGGTTGCGCTCGCGCCGGAGCATGTGTCGGTGTATTTGCTGGAAGTGGATGAGGGGAGCCGGCTGGGAAAGGAGTTGCTGGCGGGCGGAATGCGGTACAGTGCGGGGGCGGTGCCGAGTGATGACGCTATGGCGGAGTTTTACGAAACGGCGCAGGAGAAGTTGGGAGCCGCTGGATACCACCATTACGAAATCTCGAATTGGGCGAAGCCCGGATTCGAATCGAAACACAACTTGAAGTACTGGAAGCGTGAGGCGTACCTGGGATTTGGAGCGGGGGCACATTCGTTTTCGGGCAGGCAACGCTGGGCCAACGCGCATGACGCGGCGGCGTATGTGACCGCTATCGAAGGCGGAAGATTGCCGGTCGAACAGCTTGAGACCGTGACCGCTGAGCAGGCGCTGGAAGAGGAGTTGTTTTTGGGATTGCGGCAGTTGTCGGGAATTGATGTGGGAAGGATCGAGCGGGAGTATGGAGTTGCGCTGGAGGGACGGTTCAAATCGCTGGCTGCGGCGGGATTGGTGGAGCGCGATGGAGATGTGGTAAGGCTGGCGGAGGAGAAGCTGAGTGTGTCGAATGAGGTGTTTGTGGAGTTGATGCGGTGAGTTGCGAGCGACGGATTGGCCAAGCTTGAAGGAAATAACGGCTTTTAACACACAGGACACAGAGGAAGAGCAGGGAGAGCGCAGAGACAGGAAGGCAAAGAAGGGGTTGGAGAATAAGGAACGAGGAAACCATGAGTTACACGGTGGCGAAGGGAAATCAGAGAGTCGATCCGGATGAGGTGAAGGTGAGCGGGAAGGCGCTGGAAGGCGTGGTGGATTTACGCAGCGATACGGTGACGCGTCCGACTGACGAGATGCGGCGCGCGATGGCGGCGGCAGAAGTTGGCGATGACGTTTACGGAGAGGATCCCACGGTCAACAAGCTGGAAAAGCGCGCGGCGGAGACCTTTGGAAAAGAAGCAGCGCTGTTCGTTCCCACGGGCTGCATGGGGAATCTGATTTCCATCAAGATTTGGACGCATCACGGAAATGAAGTGATTTGCGAAGAGCGCAGCCACGTGAATTTGTATGAGTTGGCGTCGATGTCGGCGATTGCGGGGTGCATGGCGCGAGTGGCGCGCGGGGAAGATGGCATTTTGACGTGGGAAGAAATTAAAGCAGCCATCAGGCCGAAGATTTATTACGACTCCCAAACGGCGCTGATTTGCCTGGAAAACACGAGCAACATGGCGGGCGGAACGGTCTATCCGACCGAGCGCGTCAACGAGATTTGCGACGAGGCGCACAAACTGGGGCTAAAGGTGCATCTGGACGGGGCGCGGATTTTTAACGCAGCGACGGCTTTGGGCGACCACCTGGCCGTGATGACGAAGAAAGTGGACTCGGTGATGTTTTGTTTGTCGAAGGGGCTGGGCGCGCCAGTGGGCTCTATGGTGGCGGGATCGAAAGCGTTTATTGAGAAGGCGCGGATTTATCGAAAGATGTTTGGCGGAGGGATGCGCCAGGCGGGCGTGATTGCGGCGGCGGGGTTGGTTGCGCTGGAGAAGTCTCCGGCGCGGCTCCACGTCGATCATGAAAATGCGAAGTTGCTGTCGGAAGGGATTGCGGAAATTCCGGGGTTGAAGATTGACCCAAAGAAGGTACGGTCCAACATCGTGATTTTTGATTGCGCCGGCACAGGGATGACCGCGGTGGAATTGTGCGATGCAGTTCATGCGCACAGTGTTTGGGCGCAGGACACCGCGCTGTATTCAGTACGCGTGGTAACGCACTGCGACGTGGATCGCCCGGGATGCGAGCGGGCGCTGGCGGTATTGAAGGAAGTGGTGACGAAGAAGAGAAAGGCGGGGGCATGAGCTTGAGACGAGCGGCGATTCTTTGCGGCGGGGTGGCATGTCTGTTTCCGGCCCTAGTTGCGAGCCAAGGGCAAACACCGCCAGCGAAGAATATGAGCGGCAAAGCCACGCCAACGGCCGAAGATGCGGGAACATACATCGAGAACGCGGAGAAAGAACTGTTTGATCTGGGTGTGAAGGCGTCTCGAGCGGCGTGGGTCCAGGAGAATTTCATCACTGAGGACACGGAACAAATTGCGGCCGACGCTGGAGAGGTGGCGAATACAGCGGCAACGAAGTATGCCAGGGAGACGCATCGGTTTGATGCGTTGAAGCTCACGCCGGAGCTTGCGCGGAAACGATTGCTATTGGAATTGGCGACGGGGTTTCCGGCCCCGGATGATCCGAAAGCGCAAAAAGAATTGGCGCAGATTCTGGCGTCGCTCGATGGCGATTATGGAAAAGGGAAGTGGTGCGCGGAAGGCGAAAAAGGAAAGTGCCTGGACGTGACAGCGGTAGAAAAATTGATGGCCGAGAGCCGCGACGCGGACAAGTTGAAGCGCGCCTGGGTAGGATGGCATGCGATTGGCGCGCCCATGCGGAGGCGATACGCGCGGATGGTCGAGTTGGGAAACGCGGGCGCGCGCGAGTTGGGTTACGCGGACGTAGGAGCGCTGTGGCGTTCGAACTATGACATGCGGCCGGATGACTTTGCGAAGGAAGAGGACCGGCTGTGGGAACAGTTGAAGCCTTTGTATTTGTCGCTGCACGCGTATGTGCGCGGGCAACTTCGCAAGAAGTATGGAAACGAATTGGTGCCGGCGAACGGGCCGATCCCGGCGCATTTGCTGGGAAATATCTGGAGCCAGGAGTGGAACAACATTTATCCGCTCATGGATTCGCCGAAACCGCAGCAGAGCTACGACTTAACGAAGATCCTGCAGGAGCGGAAGACCGATGCGCGGGGCATGGTGAAGTACGGCGAGAATTTCTTTACATCGCTGGGATTTGCGCCGCTGCCCGCTACGTTTTGGGAGCGGTCGCTCTTTACCAAACCGGCGGACCGCGACGTGGTGTGCCACGCGAGCGCCTGGGACGTGGATTTCAAAGAA
>QHYL01000452.1 GCA_003224105.1 Acidobacteriota bacterium
ACAAAGGGCACGGCTCCGTCGTCTTCCTGGTCCAGCGCTACATCTTTCAGCCATTTCGTGTAAAACGCCGCCGTGTCGTGATTGAACGAAGCGGTACGCGCGAATACCTGCGCGTCGCCGGTCCAACCTAAGCGCTCGTCGCGCTGCGGGCAGTCCGTCGGCACATCCACAAAATTTCCTTTCTGGCCCCAGATAATGTTGTGCTGCAACTGGTTCAGAAGAGGATTGGAAGTTTCGAACGATCCCGTTCTTGAAATCGCCGAATGCACCACAACGCCTGTAAAGTCCTGCGGCTTCACGTCGCCCGGCCAGCCGCTGACCGCCACATAACGAAATCCCTGAAACGTAAAATGTGGTTGGTACGTTTCGATTCCTTGCCCTTTAGTGGTGTAGCGAATCGTTTCGCGGGCCGCGCGCAAATTCTCCGTGTAGAGATTTCCCGCCTTGTCGAGGACTTCCGCGTGCCGCAAAGTAATCGTGGTTCCTGCCGGGGCGGCCACACGGAAACGAACCCACCCCACCATGTTTTGCCCCATGTCGAGAACCGTGTCCCCCGCGGGCGTCTTCAGGACTTTGACCGGAGTGATTTCTTCGATCGCTTTGACTGGCGGTCCCGCGGATGCCACCAGCTTGGCTTTTGAAGGCTCCATGACCGTGACCGATTGCCAGTTTTTCTCGTTGAATCCTGCTTCGTTCCAGCCAGGCTGCTCGAGCCGCGCATCGTAGGTTTCCCCGTCATAAATGTCGGACAAGAGCACCGGCCCGGTGGCGGATTTCCATTGGTCGTCGCTCGTGACGATTTGCTGAGAGCCGTCCCTATAGGTGATGACCAATTGCGCCAGGAGCGCCAGTTTCTTGCCATAGTGATTCCGGTTGTTCTTTGGATTCCACGCCAGCCTGCCGCGGAACCATCCGTCACCCAAAATGGCGGCGATGCAGTTAGCTTCGGATTTCAGAGCGTTCGTTACGTCATAGGTCTGATATTGGTAGCGGAAATCGTAGGAGGTCCATCCCGGCGTAAAATATTCCTCACCCACACGCTTGCCATTCAGCGACATTTCATAAAGCCCCATCGCCGTGGCGTACAAGCGCGCGCGTTCGACTTTCTTGTTGATCGAAAATTCTCGGCGCAAAAACGGCGCGGGATTCGACTTCGACTCGTCCTCGGCAAGATTGGGCATGATCCATTTTGCCTTCCAGTCCGCAGGTTCGAGCAGTCCCATCTCCCAATGCGCGGTCTTGCTCCATTCCGAAAAATGCCCGTGATTGTCTGCAACGCGCACTTGCCAGTGATAAATCTTGCGGCTCTCGAGTGCGGGCCCTCCGTACCCTACCTGGTTCGACGCATCGGACGATTGCTTACCGCTTTCCCAAATCGTCTTCCCTTTGGCAAGCTCCGCTTCCGAAGCGGCCACGCGGATCTCATAGCTTGTCTGCACCACGCCTCTTTCCGAGCTCTGCAATTCCCAGCTTAGCCGCGGCTTTCTAACATCGATCCCTAGCGGGTCGATTTTGTATTCGCAGCGCAGGTTTCTTACCCCGATAGGAGTATCACCGAGCGCGCTGGTTGCGCACACAGACACTATTGCGACCGCCCACGCCGCAATCAGATTCCGTTTCATCGCCTTACCTCCTTGCACGCCCACGCGCATTCTGTCGGTTCCTGGTGTACCCTCTTGGCGTCTCGAAGTCCGCACAGGCCAGGAAAGAAATGAGATTCTACTACCTGCTGATTTCCCTAACACCGAATGTTTGGGCACCTAAAAAGCACAGGACTGCATAAAATGTCGGAACCCGAAAAGAGTATGAATCTTGTGAAGCGCTATCCCGTGGCAGCCTATTTCATTCTGACCTTTGCGATTTCCTGGCTGGGCGCGCTTGCTGTGGTGGCCCCAAGGCTCTTGCGCGGAGAAACGATACCAAAATTCAGCGGAATCCTGATGTTCCCAGTGATGCTGTTGGGACCAGTTGTGAGCGGGGTCCTGCTGACGCGCGTGCTGGATGGGACTAGCGGTCTGGGCAACCTTTTTTCTCGAATGCGGCGGATTCGCGTAGGGGCCCAATGGTACGCGGCGCTGCTGATTCCGCCGATCACCATCCTCCTCGTCCTTCTTTTCTTGAGCAACTTTGTTTCGCCCGTGTTTGCGCCAAGCCGGTTCTTTGTTGGAGCTACTTTTGGAATCGTGGCGGGCTTTTTCGAAGAAATTGGCTGGATGGGCTTCGCATTTCCCAAAATGACCAAAACCGGAAACCTGCTCGGAGCAAGCTTCGGCCTCGGCGTGCTGTGGGGATGCTGGCATATCCCGGTGATCGACTTCCTGGGAACCGCAACGCCACACAGCTCCTTTTGGTTGCCGTATTTCCTTGCGTTCACGGCAGCCATGACGGCAATGCGTGTGCTGATTGGCTGGATTTACGCGAACACCAAAAGTGTAGCCCTCGCGCAGTTGATGCACACCAGCTCGACGGGCTCGCTGGTGGTGCTCAGCCCAAGCCGCGCAACGCCGGCGCAAGAAGCGATGTGGTATGCGATCTATGCCATGGCTTTGTGGCTGATTGTGGGAATTGTCGCGGCGATATTTGGCAAATCGCTGACGCGAAACGGGACCTAGCGTCAGAGGGTGCTCCAATTTCTACCGAAGGCGCACCTGCCCGAAAGTGCAGGCTTACCTTCTGGGAATACCTCGCAAAAATACGCGGATGGCGGAGGCGCACAGCCTCATGATGAAGGCACAGCCCAAAGGCGGGAAATATGGACCGTACAAAACAAGCAGAATCTCCCTCCGGCGAACTCACCACGGCTGCGGTGGCGGAGCGTCAGGCCGAGGCAAAAGAGATTGCGGAGTCCATTGCCGGCGCACGTGCCGCAGAACCCGCTAAGGCGTCGCGCTACTCGCCGGTAACTGTATCGGGGAGCGCACCGCGCGAGTCGTCGCCCGCGAACGATTTCCTGGATTTCCTGAAGCAGACCAAGCGCGTTTGGCTGATGGTCGTGGGAGCGATTGTCGGATTAATTCTGCTGGTTACACTGGCGCAGCGCGGGTTCGGGTGGTTCAGCAAATCGCGGGAGCGGAAGCACGAACAAGCGGTGGCCAGCGTGACTCCAGAACACTTGCTCGCGCGGTGTGGCCAGCCGGCGGAAGACACAACCAGGAATCTCTATCCGATCCTGATGCGCACGATGACCTATCAAATCAGCCGGGAAGCAACCTACATCTTCGACTTCAGCCGGACGGCGGAGGAACAAAGCGACTGGGTGTTTCTCTCCATGAAGGACGCGAACGGCAAGAGCTACGAAACCGCGGAAGAAAAAGTCGGCGCAATGTCCTGCCTGAATTCGCGGAAGTAAACACTTCCGACCATCCAAAAGTGCGGAGCCCACAGAGCCTCCAGCGGAGGCAAACGCGGTTTAGGCGTGCACCTGCATCCGCGCGGCTTATTCCTGGCGCAGAACCTGCATGGGGTCGACGTGAGCGGCGCGCAGCGATGGAATCAGGGCGGCAAACGTGGCGACCAGCATCATGAGAAGTACGACCGACAAAAGCGTTGCAGCATCAGAGGGTGAGACGCCATAAAGCATTCCAGAGAGCGCACGCGCAAACGCCGCCGCCAGCCCCCATCCTGCAAGACAGCCCAGGAAAGTCACGGCCAGTCCTTTTAGAAGGAACTGCTTCACGATTTGGCCTTGCAAGGCTCCCAGCGCGAGGCGCAAACCCACTTCGCGCCGCCGCACCGTCACGGAGTAACTTAATGTCCCGTACAGGCCAATGCAGGCGAGGGACACGGCGGTAACGGCAAAAAACGTAAGTAGAATCGTGCGCAGCCGATTTTCCCCAAAAGCGTTGTTCAAGTGTTCCTCCAGCGGGATGATGTCGAACACCGAGCGTGCTGGCTCGATTTCCTTAATTTTGCGGCGAAGAGCACCGGCCATGGCCCTCGGATCCATGCTGGTGCGAACCAGGTAGTAGGGGTCAGGTTCGGGACCGCTCACACACCAATACACTGTTGGGCCAGGTTCGCGGTTCAGACCTTCCTCGCGCGCATCGCCAGTAATGCCGCCAATCTCGCCTCCGGGGAATAACGGGTTTCCCGGCTCCTGAAGGTGCCGGCCGATGATAGCTGTTCCTGGGAAATATGTGTTGGCAAAGCTGCGGTTCACCATGACGCTGGATGAATTGCCATCTTCGCGGCACAGCTCTCCTGCAAGAATCGGAATCTTCATCGTAGCGAAATAGCTTGGTGAAACTACGCGTGTCTCTGCGACGATCTTGCGATTGGGGTCCGCCGCTCCCTCGGAAACCGTTAGTTCATTCTGGTAGGCGTTCGGCACGCCGGGCAAGAAAATAGACGTTGCCGCGGACTCGACGCCGGGCAGGGCCCGCAATTCTTCCAGAGTCCGCGTGATTCGCGCTCCCAGCTTCTTGAAGTCCACCGTTTCTCCGTAGGAACCCGTGATGTGGAAGGTGAGAACATTCTGCGGATCAAAGCCGGGCGACACACGCCCCAGGGCCTGAAAGCTGCGCAACAACAATCCCGCACCGCCCAGCAAAGTCACGGCAAGAGCCACTTGTACGCCCACAAGAAACCATTGCAGTGACGTGCGCGCGGATACCTGCGTTCGGCTGGCTTGTGCCAGCGCCCTGGACAGGGCGCCACCAGTGCCGCGAATCGCAGGAAATAAGCCACAAAGAAGAGTCGCGAGGACGGAACAGACAAGCGTATAGAGCACGATGCGCCCATCAAGATGAATCTCCTCGACACGCGGAAGATCTTTGGCGAGACCGCGAAATACATTGGAAGCTGCGCCGGCGACCACAAGTCCGACGAGCGCGCCTGTGAGCGCCAGCACAAAAGATTCGGTGAGCAATTGGCAAACTACCATTAAGCGCGAGGCGCCAAGCGAAAGGCGCACGGAGATTTCATGCTGGCGCTGCGCCCCACGCGCGAGCAACAACGCAACAATGTTCGTGCACGTAATCAGTAGAAGCAGCGATACCGCGCCGAACAGCATCCACAACGAACTCCGCACTCCGCTGACGGTGGTTTCCTTGAGCGGCACGACTCCCGGCGTCAAATCCGCATCCGTTTCCGGGAATTGCCTGCCAAGTTGGGCCTGAACTGTTTCCAGGTTGGCACGCGCCTGCTCCTTTGTCACGCGTGGTCTCAGTCGCCCGATCGCAATGTACCAGCCCCACTCTCTGTGCTGCGTGTAAGGAGCATTGGCCGGGACAGGCAGCCAGATTTCAGTATCGCGGTCCGGAAAGGCGAAGGAGGCGGGCATGACGCCCACAATGGACCAGGAAGAACTATGAATCCGCAGGTGCTTTCCAACGGCGCTGGGATCGCCGCCGAAGCGGCGGCGCCAAAAGCTGTCGCTGATCAGAATTGCATTCGGCCCGCCGAACTCCTCTTCGGCAGGACTGAATTCGCGTCCCAGCGCCGGCGCCACTCCAAATACTTGCAGAAAGCGCGGCGCCACATACGCCACTTTTAGTTTTTCGGGCAACGAGCCGGACGTTTCGGAATCGTCCTCTGTGTAATAGCCGGTAATCGCCTGGAAGGTGGAATTCATGCGGTTCCAATCTTCCAATCGCACGGGCGCGAGGCGGGTCTGCGGCTTTTGGATTTTGAGATTGACCTGTCGAAGCTCCATAAGCCGGTCGCCTTCGGGATATGGCAGAGGCCGCAGCAGAATCGCATCAATCGCCGAAAAAACGGCGCTGTTCGCGCCAATACCCAGAGCCAGCGTCAGGATAACCACGATGGAAAAAGACGGAGACTTGCGAATAAACCGCAACGCCCATCGGAAGTTTTTCAGCGTGGTTTCCAGAATGGGAATGCGCTGGACGTCGCGCAATTCTTCCTTGATTTGCTCCGCGCCGCCGAATTCAAGCATGGCCCGGCGCCGCGCCTCTTCCCGCGTCATGCCTGCAGCAATGTTTTCCTCGGTGAGTTTCTCGATGTGAAAGCGAAGTTCGGACTCGTATTGCGGATCGAGCGTGCCCTTGCGAAAGGGAAATTTCCACGACGGCATGAGAGGCTCCTATTGCGCAGTCTGAAGAATGCTGGCCACTGCCCCGGCCAGCCGGTTCCAGTTGGATTCCTCTTTCCTCAATTGCTGCTTCCCCTTCGCCGACAGCTTGTAGAACTTGGCCTGCCGGCCGTTTTCGGATTCGCCCCACTCCGCCGCCAGCCAGCCGCGCTTCTCCAGGCGGTGAAGGGCGGGATAGAGCGAGCCCTGCTGCACCAGGAGTACCTCTTTGGAGATTTGGCGCAGGCGCTGCGAAATGCCATAGCCGTGAATTGGGCCCAGCGTCACGATTTTCAAAATCAGCATATCTAGCGTGCCTTGCAGCAAATCCGATTTCTCAATCGGCATCGCGTTTCTCCCTCCTAGACACTCGACATATATAAGCTGCGGATAGGTAGATTGTCAAGGAGAGACTTCCTGAACGCCCCGGGGTTCGTCAGTGCGCGCCGCAAATGGTGGGCGCGGGTAAACTTACCGATGCAATCATCTTATGCTTCTCGCACGCCTTGCAACCATATCGTAATACGATACGTCTTAATAAGTAGGCGAACTCAGGCAGAAGCTCGAGTCGCCGCAGTGCTGGAGGCTTTGTGAAGACTGGGCCCAACAAAGGGGAGCTGAGAATACACAGGGGCAGTTATGGCCCGCCGCAGTGGAGCCTGGCTTCGCCCGCGCCCGGTACTGCCGCAAGATTCCGGCGCTGGAACCTCGTGCTGATTGCAATTCTCGCCTTCCTTGTTTTGGGGGTATTCGTTGTCGCGGAGGCGCCGCGCACGGCCGGTGACACCAACGCCTCACTAAAGGAGAGCGCAGGCCCGGCTTCCGTCCAGCATGCAAACTCGAGCAAGAGTGCGCTGCCGCCGATTCATAGCCGCGGCGGTTCTGGAACTCTAAACAAAGAAGCCACCAGCGGCCATCACGCGGGCTGATCCCCTCGCTTCCACATCAACAAAATATGGTTTCGCAAGGCGCAAATCTCT
>QHYL01000453.1 GCA_003224105.1 Acidobacteriota bacterium
AGGGAAGAAGCTGGATTGACCTTCTAGCTTGCTACCGGTCCGGGCGCTCGGTCACGGGCTTTCCGGCGGCGCCCGGAAGTGTTCTTTTCGCACCGCCGGCGAATTCTCCGGCAACTTCTCCAGTAATAAGGGCGTCGACGCCGTCGTAGGCATAAATGGTTGGCGCATGGTTCTGCATCAGACCGCCGGTGTCCGCTGTCGGGCCGTAGTTGCTGTGCAGATCGCGGCCCAGCATGCGCAGCATGGCCATCTGCTGACCGCGATGATGCGCGGTGTGCGCGACCCGGCGCACCAGCACCCAGGCGCGTGAGCGTTGCACGTCAAAAAATGTTGTTTGGGATTCCCACCACGTTTCATTCTTCTCTTTTAGCGCGTCTAACCGTTTCTTGCTGTCCTCCGCGTACCTTTTGATGAATTCCAACCGGGTCTCGCTAGCGGGCAGCGGGGGCGCGGCCACGTCAATTCCCAGCATGTTCATGAACCACAAATTTTCGCTGACGCACTGATGGACCATCTGCTCGCGCACGCTGCGCCCACGGGGATCGCCTGCTCGGGGCCGCACGGGCAAGTCTTCATCGCGAAACTCGCTCCAGACACTCAGCACCTTGATGCCCTCCGTCTCGTAGGTTTCCACCAGGAAGTCGTATCGCATGCGCGCTCCTTCGTTTTTTGCTTCGCGGCGCATTCTCCCTCTCACTTGCTCGTCCGTCAAATCGCGCGATCTCGTAAAAGTATGTACGGGTTTTCTTGTTCTGCGGTTGAGGCCAACTGCTATTCTTTGCGTCCAATATAGAAACTCGTTCGGGGGACAGCATGAATCCTTCCAACCGGCGACAGTTCCTGACTTCGTTGATTTCATGCCTGTTGACACCGTACCCGCACGGGAGTATCAACAGGTTTGCGCGCAGCTCTACCGAACTTCCCTTCCGTTTTTCCGTGCGCGCACATCCAAAACTGCGAGGAGGCAACCATGTCAAAATCCGTCCGTGCAATTCCTGAGGGGTATCACACTGTTACGCCATATCTGACCTGCAAGAACACAGCCCAAGCCATGGAATTTTACAAATCCGTGTTTGGCGCCAAAGAAACCGTATGCATGAAAGGTCCCGATGGCAAAATCGGGCATGCGGAGCTCAAGATCGGAGACTCGCACATTTTCCTTGCCGACGAGTTCCCTGGCATGAACACCGCGCCCGTGCCGGGAGTGAAGAATGCGTGCGGGATCTTCCTCTATTTGGAAAATGTGGATGCGACCTTCAATCGCGCAGTGGCGGCGGGCGCGAAAGTGGACATGCCGCTCGAAAATCAGTTCTGGGGCGACCGCTACGGCAAGATCACCGATCCCTTCGGCCACCAGTGGGGCCTCTCGCAGCACGTGGAAGACGTGGCGCCCGAGGAAATGAAACGGCGTTCTCAAGAATATTCCGCGAAGATGGCCAAGGCGGCTGCCGCGGGGCAGAGTTAACTGTTTTCCGTACAATTCGCGTGCAATGAGGGATAAAGGCCTCCCGGTTATGCCGGGGGGCCTTTTTGTTCTAATGCGTTCGAGGGCATGTACCTGACTCCTGAGCGTTCGTATGGTCAATACATCTGGCGGACTTGCCGCGAGTGGTGGCAAGAATTTTTCGGCCATTTCGGAACCTAAGAACGCCTAAAGTCGTAGTGATAGATGGAGGGTGTGACATGTCTCTGTGGGACCGCGGGAAGGATGTGTGGCTGAGAATCAAGGTTTGGTGGTCGAAGAATTGGATGCTCATTCGGCCGGGACCGGAAGTGCGGCGAGGTGTGGTTTGGGGGACGGTTGCCGCGGCGGCAACGAGCGTGGTGATTGGCGGGCTGTGCCTGAAAACCGGGTTTGGCTACGCGTTCGATTTTGCGTTTGCGATTCTGTTTGCCGCGCTATGCATTCCGTTGATCATGCTGGGAGTGATGCTCTTGCTGACGATTCTGCGGAAGCTGCCGCGGGCCGCAACGGGAATCGTTATCGGCTGTTGCGTGATCGTGATGATGTTGTGGGGGCCCCCGGAGCTCGGGGTTTCCTTGGCCATCGCGGTGGGGTTGGTCGAAGGAGTCTTAGGCGCGACGATTGCGACATTTGTTGTGGGAGGGTTGGGGCAAGCAGCACTGCGCAAAAAGATTCTCGTTTCGCTGCTGTTCGTTGGCGGAGTTGCGGGCAATGTGTACTTCGTGTGGCTCCTGGCGCACACGGGTTCGATGGAGAAGCTCATCACGTGGAAGCCGCCAGCGGAATCGATGCCGGCGAAATTGGCGCTGCAGAATCCAAGCGTGCATGGGGGCGATCGCGTGCGAGAACTCTTTTACGGAGTGGGGAATGACATTCGACGGCCGGAATACGGGGCGAGCGTTGCGATCAAAACGCGCACGGTAGATGCGTCGGATTTTTTCAAGGACTTCAAAGGCTGGAAACGGTGGGCGCGCAAGAAGTATTGGGGATTCGACGTGGACAAGCTGCCGCTGAATGCGCGCGTTTGGTATCCGGAGGGGCCGGGGCCGTTTCCGCTGGCGCTAATCGTGCACGGGAATCACAATTTAGCGGATTTTTCAGACCCGGGCTACGCGTACCTGGGAGAGTTGCTGGCGAGCCGGGGGTTCATTGTGGCTTCGATTGATGAAAATTTTGTGAATGGCGGGCTTTTTCATGACCCGCCGCTGAAGCCCGGCAGCGCGGTGCGGGGCTGGCTGTTGCTCGAACATTTGAAGTTGTGGAAAGAGTGGAATCAGGCGGCGGGGAATCCATTTCAGGGAAAAGTGGACCTGTCGCGCATTGCGTTGATGGGGCATTCGCGGGGAGGGGAAGCGGCGGCGACGGCGGCGGCGTTCAACCGGATGAAATATTATCCGGAGGACGCAAACATCAAATTCGATTACGGATTCACGATCAAGGGCGTGGTGGCCATTGCGCCGGCAGACGGGCAGTACAAACCGGCGGAGCAGGACCGGTGGATTTCGGACGTGAGCTACCTGACGCTGCAGGGCGCGCACGACGCGGACGTTTCTTCATTCCTGGGAAGCCGGCAGTGGGACCACGTGAAATTCACTCAGCCGGGGCCGTGGTTCAAAGCAGAGATTTACGCTTACCGCGCGAATCATGGGCAGTTCAACACCGTGTGGGGGCGAACGGACGCGGGCCAGCCGCTGAGCTGGCTTTTGAATTTGAAGCCGTTGATGCCAGGGGAAGAGCAGCGGCGGATTTCGAAGACGTACATTTCGGCATTTCTAGAAGCAACGCTGCACGACCGGCGCGAGTACCTGCCGTTGTTTCAGGACTGGCGCGTGGGGCGCGATTGGCTGCCGGACACTCTCTATGAGGACCGATATCAGGATGCGTCGTATGTGCCGCTGGCTTCGTACAGCGAGGACGCGGATCTCACGACAACAACGGCGCCGGGGGGAAGCATCGCGGGGGAGAACCTCTCGGTATGGCATGAAGGCCGCATTCCGTGGCGGGAAGGAGACCGCGATTACAACGGAGTGTTTCTGGGATGGAAGCGCGCGAAAGGGGCGCCAGCGGCGACGTACACGTTGAATCTGCCGACGGGCGCGGCAGCGAAATGGCAATTGGGCGAAGGATCGACGGTCGAGCTTTCGGTTGCAGCGATGGATGAAGACGCGGATCTACCCGGCAAGAAAAAAGACGAAGAGAAGAAGAAAGAAGAGGAAGAAAAAAAGAAGAAGGAGGAGGACAAATCCAAGAAAAAAGAGCGGGAGGCGCCGGATTTCACGTTGGAGTTGGTTGCGAGCGATGGTGCGACTACGAGTGTCCCGGTGAGCAAATTTATGGTGATCCCGCCGCCCTTCAAGGAACAATTCACGAAACTGGCTATTCTTGACGAGAAAGGATATGAGAAGGACTGGGAACCGGTGTTTCAGACGGTGCGAATACCGCTGACGGACTTTGCGGCGGCAAATGGGGCGAAGCGGCTTGATCTTGGGAAGCTCCGCGCGGTGCGGCTGAAATTCGACCGCACGGAGATGAGCGTGATTTGCATCAGCGGAGTAGGGTTTGGAAAACGGTGAAACGCGGTCTGCACAGCTCTACTTTTTCTTGAAGAGGCAGACGCCGGACCAGGGCTGATTTCCGGCGGGCCCTTTCTTTTCCGGGAGGAGCGCGAACAATCGAAGCAGCAAAGGCGGCCGCTTGAATTGCGCGGCGGTTTTCAGCATGCCCTTTACTTCCATCGGCTCCCAACCATGCGGCGAGAAGAACTCAGGCCCTTCCGCCGGCGCGAATTTGAACGGCGCGCCGATTTCACTCAAGCGCTTGCCGGTGGTCTTTTGCATCATTTTCAAGAGTCCCGGTGAACACAAATCCATAAGCCAGCGCTGAAAACTTGCGCCGCTTGCCAGGTCCTTCGCCAGAGCTGCGACTTCTTCCGCGCTCAGGTAAATAAGCAATCCTTCCACGAGCACGAGGATTTTCTTGGCGCGTTGATTCAGACCAGCAAATAGCGCTCGCCGCGCGTTGACGTCGGCCAAATCCAGACGGATGCGTTCGAGAGCGCAGGCAGGCTTTTCGCCCGCAAGAATTTCTTCTTTGTAGGCGAGGATTCCCGGAAGATCGACTTCTATCCATTGTAGCGAGGCGGGCAGCTTCATGCGATAAGGACGCGCATCCAGTCCCGCCGCAAGATTGAGCACCAGGTCCACCCCACGTTGCAGCTCTTGGGTAATGAAATGATCGAAGAGATAGGTGCGGGTGACCCAGGCCCAAGCGTGCTTGTTTCCATCGGGGAGCGTGTTGGCAATGTCCACGCCGTGCTGTCCGCACAGACGCTCAGCGTAGGGATCACGGAAGATTGCGTCGGAGCGCTTCGTTTCTTGCGCGCGAAAGTACGCTGCCCAGCGCGCCGTGTCGGAAATGTTGCGCACTTCTAGAGGTTGCGCTGATTGTGTTTCTGCCATGAGTCTTTCCTTGGTGAAATGACGCGCAGGAAATGACGGGGCTCCAGGCGTCTTCGCGGGTCCGTCGTTAGTCTGACGCAATGGGCCGCTTTGGGTGGGAGAAAGTTTTCGAAAAGGTGCGCCAGACTCACTCCAGCGGCCAGAGCCACGCGGCGCCGCGGACGCCGCTGGAATCACCGTGCTTTGCGGGCACAATCGGAGTGTCGGCCTCTTTGCCGAAGACGTATTCCTTCAGCAGCGCGGGAACATTTTTGTAGATGCGGGAGATTTGCGAAGCGCCGCCGCCCATTACGATCACGTCAGGGTCGAGCAGATTAATGACGCCGGCAAGCCCGCGGGATAGGCGGTCTTCGAAGCGGTCCAGAGCCGCGAGAGCTGCGGGCTCTCCGGCGTCGCTCCGCGCGAGAACTTCCGGGCCGCGAAGAGAAGTTTTCGTGGCGCGTTCGTAATCTTTTTCCAGGCCCGTGCCGGAAATCCAAGTTTCAATGCAGCCGTGTTTTCCGCAATAACACGCGGGGCCGGGAAATTCATCAGCGCGCATCCAAGGCAGCGTGTTGTGCCCCCATTCGCCGGCCACGCCGTTCGAACCGCCATGCACGCGCCCATCCAGGGCAATGCCGCCGCCGCAGCCGGTGCCTAGAATCACGGCGAACACCACATGTTTGCCAGAGCCCGCGCCGTCAGTGGCTTCGGAAACGGCCAGGCAGTTCGCATCGTTAGCGCAGCGGACTTCGCGTTCGAGGGCGCGGCTCAGGTCTTTGTCAAAGGGTTTTCCGTTCAGCCAGGTCGAGTTTGCATTTTTCACGAGGCCGGTTCGCGTGGAAACTGTCCCCGGGATTCCCACGCCGACGGTGGCGGGGCGGCCAAGCTGTTTTTCCATTTCCTTTACGCCCTCGGCGATGGCGCGGACCGTGCCTTCGTAGTCGAAGCGCGGAGTCGCGATGCGATGGCGGTGGAGTTCGGCGCCGTCGCGCTCGAGCGCGACAAATTCAATTTTTGTGCCACCCAAGTCCACGCCAATGCGAAGGGAGTCGCTCTTGGGAAGAACCATAGCGCAGGTCCTCTTTCAAACGCGAAGCATTCTAACCCGTGATTGAGCAATAGAGTTTGCTTTGTTCCAAGCGCTTGTGAGGGTCGAGGATGGAAAGGGGTTATGCGAAGAGCGCTACTCGTCGCCGCGAACTTGCCACCATTCGAGGCGCTCGAATTCGGCCATTTTTTCTGCGCCGTGATCGGCGAACCAGCGATTCCAGGCGAGTGCGTCAGCAGGGGCATTCGCGTCTGTGATTTCCTGGAGCGCCAGGAAAGCCCAGGAACGCATTTGGGCGCTGGTTTTTGAGTCGGCCGCGAGATCAATGAGTTTCGGCACCATGCGCATACGCTGTTTGCGGGTGAAAATCCCGCAATCGGCAACGTTGCAGCCGGCGCGGTCGCGCACTTTCATCGAAGGATCTTCGGTGAAGGAGGTGAACAGCTCGTCGAGAACTTGGTCTTTAGCGAGAAACCGGAGGCCCTCGACGGCCCACTGGCGCACGCTGGGATCTTTGTCGTTGCGCGCATAGTTGAGGAGAGCCTGATGGATGCGGTCGTAGTCCACGCCGCGCGCAGCAAGCATTCCCAGATAAAAGACAGCCCACGCGCGATATTGAGGGTCCGTGCTGGCGCGATTCATCAGCGAATCTACAGCCAGCTGGTTTTCATGAAAGCCCTGGAGCGCGAGGCTCATGTCCACATGCGCAAGGCGAACGCGCAAATCCTTGGAGAATTGCGCGCGCTGCAAGAGCTGCGACATGCGGTCGCTCTGATTGATGCGGCCAATCCAG
>QHYL01000454.1 GCA_003224105.1 Acidobacteriota bacterium
CGTTTCCGCCCTCGTCAATATTGTCTTCACGCGCTCACGTTCTTCACGCAATTCCTTTTCCCGCTCGGGTGATCTTGTGTTACTAGCGCTTGCGCGCGCATCACCAGTCGGTGCCGCGTCGCCTGGCTTCAGCGAGAGTGTTTCCTTCACCAGCGCTTCGCTCGTTCGCTGGCTCGCGTCCGACCCATGAATCCCCGTATTGTTCCAATCCGTGACCCCCGCCACCGAGAAATTCGGCTTGTCGTCAAATTCCATGCCGGGGGATGAGGGATCCATCACCAATTCGATTTGCTTATTGTCCCCCAGAACCAAAACCAGCGAACTCACAGCGTTGCTACGCTGTCCTTTTTTTTCTGCCCACAACGTGTAGGTTCCGGGCTCAAAAGTGGAAAGCGTGAACGTCCCGTCGGTCCGGCTCTTGACCTCCAAGGAATTCGGAACGTCTTTTCCAGCCAGGCGTACCGCCGCTCCTGCGACCGCTGCTCCCTGTTCATCGCGCACAGTCCCGACAATGGTGATCCCGTCTTCTCGCTTCGGAGAACTGCTCTGCGCACGCGCTATGACGCCTGAAAAACTAAGCACTAGCGCAGCCAGTGCCGCGAATATCGGGCAGTTCCTCATGAAAATCAAATTCATTCGCCTCGAACCGGCTTGGGCCTTGCCGGATAGTGGGTCAGTTGAGTTCTGTGATCCGTGGCACAAAACGTCAAAATTCAAACTGACTCACGACATTCCTATGTTAGGAAGACAGCTGTCTCCCCTCGCCGAATTCACTGTACAATTCCGCATCGGATGAGAAACGGCGTCTCCTACCAGCGTTGCCCGCAACGCCAACCAAAAAAGGATACCACCCGACAAATGCATACCACCGCGCTCCGATAGCTTATCTCATGCAACTCTCGACGACCACTCTTCCGCTTACGCAAGGTCGCACGTTGGAAATGGTCTTGCCTTACTGCCTCGTCGAAATCAGCGACAACAAGCATATCCTGATCGACACAGGCATGGCTGCTGACGCGCGCCACCATGGAACGCCGCCCGCCGCGAACGAAAAAAATATCCTCGATCACCTCACCGAACTCGGTATCCGGCCAGCCGCTTCGTGGCCCATCACGATGGGAGGGATGCGACGGCCGGAGGAGCCGTCGTACCCGTGGACGTCGCTACCGCAGATGCCGCACGCGGCGACGCGAACTAGCAGTTCGCGGGGCCCGGGAACGGGCGTGGGGAGGTCTGCAATTTCCAGATGCCGGTATTTAGAGAGAAGCATCGCTTTCATGGAAAGGTCCGGAGCGTACGGTCATTTTCTCGAATTCGTTCGAATGAACGTACGCTCCTCTTATGCCTGAGCGCTCGAGAAATGTAAAGTTTACTCGTAGAATTGTGGCGATTTTTTCAGTGGTTTCCATTGTTCGCCGTCGTGACCGAAGACGGCGAGTACCTGTGCGCTCGACAATGTCGAGCAGCTTGCGAGTGGTGGCGAGAAGCTGAGCTTCATCGTCGTCCATGGGCCAGGCTTTGCGGTCCATAGTGAAGAGGCGCTGCATCATGACCGCATCAATGGCAAGAAGAACGAGGCCGGTTTGTGGAAGGCGCACCAGTACCGATTGATGGCCCGGCGCGTGCCCGCAGGTGTCGAGTACAGTCAGGCCGGGCAACAGTTCGGCGTCGCCATCGACCAAGCGGTAGCGAAGGGCGGGGTGATCCGGTGGCGGCTGGGCGGCGCACCTCCACCGATAAGAATTCGCGGATTGGTCTCATAGAACCTTGCGTGATTGGTCCGTGGGGCGAATGGTGCAGTTCAGGACCCCTGGAAAAATCTAAGTGATTGTGAGTGATTGTGGCGCCGCGCCTTGGCTTAGATCTTTCCTCGTTCGCAACGAGTGGCATGCGCTAAAGTAGGTCCCGCTCGCGATGTACCGTTTGTACTAATTGGCAGGAGCATGGGGTTGCAACGCGTTGAGGGCACAAGCTTTGGCTGATTAGTGTATCCTTTCGACTCCCACACGCTTCCGCCACGTTTCAAGGATTCAAAAACAGATGCTATCGAATGGCCGTCGAGCGCGAATTATAAGACTTTTCTTTCTCGCTGTTTTCACGTTCACTTTCAGCGACCTTCGCGCACAAGAAAAAGGCCCGCTGCCTGTCATGCCACTCCCCGTGCATGTAGCGCAGGGCGAGGGTGAATTCGTGATTGATGGGCATTTTGGCATCGCCCTGAAAGGGTACCAGGAGCCTCGTCTCGAAAGGGCCCAGCAACGGTTCCTGGACCTGCTTTCGCGGGAAACTGGCATCCCGCTCTGGCGCGAAGCGCGCCTCAAAGCGCCGCACTTCCTAGTTCAAACTGGGGGACCGAGCGCGCCTACCCAGCAACTGGGCGATGATGAGTCTTACCGCCTTGAAGTCTCAGCCACCGATGTACAGTTAACGGCACCTAACCCCATCGGTGTGTTTCGCGGGCTCCAGACCTTTCTTCAATTGGTCAGAGTTACGCCAAGGTCCTTCAGTGTTCCTGTTGTGACGATTGATGATCAGCCGCGTTTTCCATGGCGCGGACTTCTAATCGACTCTGGACATCGCTTTGTACCCGTCTCCGTTATTAAGCGCAATTTGGACGGCATGGAAGCGGTCAAACTGAACGTCTTCCATTGGCGTTTTGCGGACGATCAGGGCTTTCACGTGGAAAGCAGGAAATTTCCCTTGCTGCAACAAAAGGGCTCTGGTGGTTTTTATTACTCACAAGACGAAGTCCGGGAAATTATCGGCTACGCGCATGACCGAGGCATTCGCGTGGTTCCAGAGTTTGACATGCCTTGTCACACGGCGTCGTGGTTCCTGGGTTACCCTGAGTTGTCCAGCGGTCAAGACCCATTGAAAAGTTCGGCGATTGACCCCACGCGGGAAAGCACCTACAGCTTTCTCACTGGATTCATTGGCGAAATGGCGGCTCTGTTCCCCGATTCTTACTTTCACGCGGGAGGAGATGAGTGCGACCCAAAGGAGTGGGAAGGTAACCCTCGAATTCAGCAGTTCATGCGGGCGCATGCGATAAAAGATGGCGCGGCCCTGCAAGCCATCTTCACTGCCAGGGTCGAAAAGATCATAGCCAGCCAAAAAAAGATCATGGTGGGATGGGACGAAATCCTTCAGCCCGGTACGCCTAAGGATGTCGTCATTCAGTCTTGGCGCGGACCAGAATCACTCGCAGAGGCTGCGCGGAACGGGTATCGAGGCGTGCTTTCATCCGGCTACTACATTGACTTGAACCAGTCAGCGGCGGAGCATTACCTCGTCGATCCGCTGGGGGCCAGCGCTGCCGCGCTTACGCCGGAGCAAAAAGCCCGCGTTCTCGGTGGCGAGGCGACGATGTGGACCGACATCGTCTCGCACGAAAATATGGATAACCGGATTTGGCCGCGCACTGCCGCCATTGCCGAGCGCCTCTGGTCGCCTCAACAAATACGGGGTGTGGACTCGATGTACGAGCGGCTTGCGGTCGTCTCTCTAAAACTCGATTCCTATGGTCTGCGCCACAGGCTCATCACCGAGGAAATGCTGGAGCGCATGACCGGCGAGCCCGATCCGGAGCCCCTGAGAGTGCTCGCGGCCGTAGTACAGCCGCCTAGGTTGTATCAGCGTCAGGAACTGCGGAATTTTACCGACTTCACCCCGCTCAATCGCCTTGACGATGCTGTGCCACCGGAAAGCGACACGGCGCGCGAATTCAATGACATTGCAAAACGTATCGCTTCCGGGAAAGCCACTCTCGAGGAGTGGCGGCAGGCCCGAGAATGGCTTGTGTTGTGGCGTGATAACGATGCCAAAGTGCAGCCTCTGCTAAAACGATCGTTCTTGACCCAGGATTTGGCTCCGGTGTCGCGTAATTTGTCCCAGGTTGCCGAGATCGGCTTGGAGGCTTTGGACGATCTACAGAAAAATCGGCCGGTCAGCGCGGATACGCGGCAGCGAAATATCGAGTTTCTACAACTCGCCGCAAAGCCGCAGGCGGTGTTGCTCCTTATGGTGGCTCCTTCTGTGGAATTGCTCGTACAAGTAACCAGGATCCAGTAATTGAAACGCCCACAAAGGGCTCGTTGCAAAGCGCGCTCGGTTCAAACAAAGAGGGAAGGTTATCCGAGGTTCTTCGAGAAGCGATCAGTCTTCCGGTTCTTGCGTGACGATGTGAACGTCCACGGCGGGCGACTCGCGTAAGAAGCGATGCACCGCTGAGAGATATAAGCATTTTCTCCAATCATGTACGGGCGCCCGCCCAAAAAATTGTTTCTTTGTATTCGATTTTATTGCGCGGGAGGGCATTCAGTTGCTGCGCGAGCTCTTCGATTCCCTGGCGTCCGTGCGTCTCCACGACGCCGACCACCACGTCTTTAGGCCCGATCTGGGCGCCTGCTCAGCTTCCATATTCGTAGAATCAAGGTATAATCGCCCACATGGCCCCTCCAACCGAAGTGAAAGCTCCGGGGATGGTCCCGGATGAGCTGAAGCACGAGCCGCGCTCGAAAGGCATCGCCACCGCGCGCAAGAAAAAGCCCAAAGAACTCGCCGTCATCACTGAGTGCTGTACCGGTTGCGCTGGCTCGCCCGCCTGCGTCGAGTATTGCCCCGTCGAAGACTGCATGTTCTGGGTTCCGGACGAGGACCATCCGCCTTTCGGCCGCATTCAGATTGATCCGATTCTCTGCATCGGCTGCAAGAAGTGTCTCAGCAAGGGCCCCGACGGCTGCTTCCTCGACGGCTGCCCCTGGGACGCCATCGTAATGGTGGAAACCACCGAGGTGGAAAAAGAAGTCGGCCCCATGGCCTACTGAGTGGGTTATTGAGGTTACAGCGGCCCCAGGTCGTAGTGCAGTTCAATCTCGCCCCCAATTCGCTAACATGGCCCGAAAGGCATGCGTTCAGCATGATTTTCCCTCCGAACGACTATGTTCTGTTTTTCTTGCGTCCCGTTCGGCCCTGAAAGATCCTCGACCTCTTCGCCCTACGGCTTGCGCGGTTCCGGCGCCGGCCGACCCGGAAGGTCTTGCGTGATTTCCGGCTTTGGCGGCGCGTCCATCTGGGCGGCTGCTTCCACGCCCGGAGCGGCAGCAGCCGTAATCGGCGCCGGTGAATTATCCGCCACGCGCGTCAGGTAAAACATAAACGGTGTAATCTGGAACGGCGTGTTCTCCGCTTCCGCGACCATGCCCACAGGCTTCGACTTCAGCATGCGCAACTGATCGTTCCACGGATCAATCTTGATGCGCCCACCGAGTGGCAGCGCCGCAATCACACTCTTATCAACCTTCTCCTCAGAAGGAGCCCCTGCCTTATCTTTCGCCGAATCCTTATCCTTGTCCGCGCCCGGCTGCGCCGCGAGCGCCGTCGCCACAGGCCAGTTTGCCGAGATGCGGTCGCCCAAGTGCGGGCTGATCAAGTTCGGAATCTCCCTCGCGCGGCTTCGCACCGCCTGCAAAAACACTTGCGCGCTCAAAGCTTTGTCCTTATAAGGCGAATTCTTCAGCAGTTCGATTCCTTTTTGTCGCGCCGCTGCTTCCTCATCCGGCGTGCGCGCAAAATCGAAGTGCTTGAACGTGTCCTTGTCGTCAAACCGCACGCGGCTGAAAAACGCAAACTGCGAATCAATGCGGTGTCCCAGCACCACGTGCCCCAGCTCATGCGCCAGAATCGCCCCCAGGCTGGCCTCGTCCGGCAGCACGTCAATCAACCCGCGGCTTAGCACTATGGTATGCCCCACGGTGAACGACTCGAGCGTCGAAGTCATCAGCACGCGGCAGCGCACATCCGGCTGGATGTCCAAATTGTTCGTCACCTCGAGGTTGTTCACCACCGTCTCAAGCACTTTGTCCACTTCGCCGTACGGCGCCAGCAAGCCTATGCGCTCAAGCCGGTCCGCCACGTTGTCTTCCGCCTGATGGTCCCACGACCGCTCCGCTTGCAGTGGCGAATAATCATTCCCAGTATCCGCGTCGCGGACTCCCGCCGACGATTCCACCAGCACTTTGCTCAGTTCCTGCTCTTGGCGCGCGTGGCCCAGGTCGTAACCCCACAGCCGCGTCTGCGCCCGGAACGCCTTATATCCAATATTGATCGTCCTCTTGTCGTGGATACTGCCTTCTTCGCTATAAATAAATGCTGGCAGCCACAAGTTCCTTCCCACATTCGTGCGCCAGCTATCGAAATTGAAATAATTGCTCGTCAGCGACGACCCGCCATACGCGCCGTTGAAGCGCACGATGTGAAAATCCTGATCCTCCACCCAGATGCGCCCCACGAAGCGTCCTTTGTCCTTCTTGCTTACTGGATCGACGTCAAAAACCAGGCAGCGGACTTCGCCCAAAAACTCACGCCGCACATATTCAACTCGGTAGTGCAAGCGGTCGAAGTCGCTCATGTCCAGGAAAATCATCTGCAGGAAGCCGCGCGGCAGAAACTCCGAACTGAAAAACTCCGACCAGCTTCCCAGCACCTTGCGCTTCAAGCCGGCTTCTTTGTCCAGCGGCATCAGATCCACGCCGCGCGACAGCTCGGCGCGC
>QHYL01000716.1 GCA_003224105.1 Acidobacteriota bacterium
TCCCGCCCGCTTCAGCCTCCGAAGCATCTCCATGTTCGCGTCATTCGAGAAAGTGAACCGCCGCGAAGTCGAGCCGAAATATCCTCCCCACTCGTCAAAAATAATTTGATAAGGAATCAGCGTCGGGTCTGCCGCAACTCCTTTCTTCGCCATCAACTGAATCGTCTCATCCGTTCTTGGCAACGGATGTTCGATAGTGTCTGCTCCCGCTTCCACTGCCCGCTGGATATAAAATGTTTCCGAGTCCACCGTTACTTTCAATCCCAGCTCGTGCGCCTCCTGCACCGCCGCTTTGATTTCCTCGAACGAGAAATGACTTCCCAGCTTGATGACATCCGCGCCTTTGTGAAATTGTTCGCGCACCGCCAGACGCCAGTCGTCGGGACCTGTGGCAATTCGCGTCGCGCCCATCTCTCTGATCCATTCGTCGGGAGTGTTCTCTGTTGAGTGTCCGCCCTCAGCAGTGATGAACTGACCCGCGGGAAAGACCCGCGGTCCCGCTAGCCGGTTGTCGCGTACCCACTCTTTCAATCGAAATATCACATCGCCTTGCGAGCCGACGTCGCGTACGCTGGTGATGCCGCTCTCCAAAAAGTAGCGGAGCTTCTCGACGGCGCGTAGCGTCGCGTCGGCTTCGCTCGGAGCGTGCAACACGTCACCTTCCGTCAACGGGTACGTCAGGTGCGTGTGCAGGTCGATGAGTCCGGGAAGAATCGTTTTGCCCGCAGCGTCCACGACTTCGGCATTCTTCGGCCAGTCCGTCGACGACGATGCCAAAATTTTCGAAATCTTGTTGCGCTCGATGACCAGCGTCCCTTCGCGCACGGCCGTTCCCGTTCCGTCAAAAATTCTTCCGCCGCGCAAAACCAAAACGCGGTCCGGCCCCTGTGGTCCGGGTTTCACCGGAATTCGCCGCGGGTCATCGCTCACCGGCGTCGCCGGGTCCAAGAATTTTCTCCGGTCTTGCGCTTTCTCTTGCGCGGTAACGAGAACGCAAGAAGTCAACATCGCGATTAGCAACGCCGCACTCTTCGTCTTCAAATTGAGGTTTAAGTTCACGGTGATGGTCCTCTCAAGCCGCCTCTTTCAAGCGCGCTTCATACCACAAATCGCAACCCGTCGTCGCCGAAAAATAATCCTGTTTCAACGCACGTCGAAGCAAAAGGCGCCCCTTTAGAAACGCATGCAACGGCGCCTTTGCTTCGCACGCCCGTTCAGCTTTCGCGGACGTCAGGGACAATGGAACCCGCTCCCGGCAGCCCCCTCGCAGAAAAAGTGTTGTATCCGGGAACAGTTTTTTCGGGTATACTCTTTCCTAGGCGTTGTCCCCCGTCAACGGTCGGTTTGAATGACCAGCCCTGATCTTGACGCTCCAACCCGGGTCAGCTGTTTGACTGCCGTTAAGTCCCCTTCCGGCTCCCTGCGGGTTTGTGTTTTCGCTCTTCTAATCCTTTCCTTCGCGGTTTCGGGGACCTCTCTCTGCTTCGCCCAGGGTCAACAGGACGGGGCTCAGGATCAAACCCAAAGTCAGAAAAAAGCAGACCAAAAATACCAAGACGTTGCAAACACCGCCCGTCAGGAACGCGTCCGCAAAGAAGGTCATCGGAAAAAATCCAAGCACGTTTACACTGCCGATGACCTGAAGCGCAACCACATCCTTACGCCTGAAGATCGCGCACAGCTAGAAGCGCGCAAAAACCAACAGCCACCCGTTCCAACCAACACGCAACAACCACAAGACGCCGCCTCCGGTTCTGCCGTCGCGCAAGACGCAAACGGCTCCGCCGTCACGCCTGGCGTTGACGCCTCAGATCCTTCAACAAATTCCGCAAACGTTCCGCTCGGTGACGCCGCGCGCCGCTTCCGGAAAGAAAGACAATCGCAACAGCTTCAGCGCTCCGCGGAATTTCATCTTCCTTTTGCGGACGCTCCCGTGCTCGCTTCGCCCAAGGCACCGGCCCAGCCCTTGGTTCCTCCTGTGACTGTTCCTCCGACAGTGGTCAACCCTGCTCCGCGAGTGGTCGCACCGTTGCGGCCGTTCGTTAAGCGGTCCCCCTTCGAACGGCCGCGCGTTTTGCCGGCGCCGCCCGTAGTTTCCGCGCCGCGCACAATCGTCCCAACGCCCTTTGCCCCGAGCGTGCTTCCCGCGCCATCGGAGCCTCGCGTCTCACCGTCGCCAAGTATCTCCGGAAAACTGGCCATCGTCACCGTCAAGCCCGGTGACTCGCTTTGGAAGTTTGCTGTTTCGCGACTCGGTAATGGCCGCCGCTGGCAGGAACTCCTCGCTCTCAATCCCGGTCTTCGCAATCCCGACCTTCTCGAAGTCGGTTCTCAAGTTGTCGTTCCCGCTTCCATCGCTCCTCCTCGTGCTCCCATGAAGTACACCGTCCGTCCCGGCGACACGCTCTGGACCATCGCGCAAACACAACTGCATCACGGCTCCGCATGGTCCTGCATCGCTCATGCAAATCCGGACCTCCGCGACGCTAACCTCATCCACGAAGGCCAAGTGCTTCTCCTCCCCGCTTCGTGTTTACCGTAAGACTGGCCGAAGCTCCTCGTATCCGTACCGCTCTCTGAAAAAACATTTGAAGTCTGTTCGCGTGCTATCGGCGGACTCGGGTGTTTACCCTAGACCATCGCAAACCGCTAAGAGACTTTCCAGCTTTCGCTAAAAAGCTGGATCTGTGCTTCTTCTGTATTTGGGAGACGCCTAGATTTTTGGAGCCAGATTGCCCACCTTAAAGGACGAGGTCGTGTGTACGAGGCATTTGGCCCCCTTTTCAAATTTCTTCTCCAGGGAACCGTGCTTGTTCCGCGGCGCTGTTCTTCCAGCAAACCACGGAATCGGTTGAGAGAGCGGTCACTTTCATCTGATGAGTCCGTTGGACTCCAGGAGGAGCAGCACCATGCGAGCTGTTGCAACCAAGTCATCGCCGGGAAATGCATTCGTTTCTGTTTTCTTCTTGGCCCTGCTTTTCTGTGTCTCAGTTGCCCCCGCGATGGCTCAATCCACCGCCAGCCTGAATGGCACTATTACGGATGCTACCGGGGCAGGAGTTCCCAATGCCAAAGTCACAGCGATCAATCAGGCTACGAGTATCGCGTCGAGCACTCAGTCGGACAGCGCCGGCGCATATCTTTTCCCATCGCTGCCCATAGGCAAATATCGCATTGAAGTCACGGCCGCGGGCTTCCAAAAAGCATTTGTCGCTGGCCTGGATCTTCCCGTGGCCACTTCGGTCACGCAAAACATCCAGCTCAAAGTTGGCGAAGCCTCGGCGACAGTCGAAATCACGCCCGATGCCGTTATCCTCGATACCACTACAAACAGTATGGGGCAGGTTATCAACGATAAGTACGTGCAAGACGTTCCCCTGAACGGCCGCCACTTTACTGACCTCAGTCTGCTGACTCCCGGCACCATCACGCCACCCGCCAACGGTTTTCTTTCTTTTCCGCTCCGTGGCCAGGGCTCCTTCGGCGTCAACACGGCGGGGCAGCGCGAAGACACCACGAATTGGCTGGTCAACGGCATCAACCTGAACGATCCAGTGCAAAACCAGATCACCTTCCAGCCGCCCATTGACACCTTATCTGAATTTAAGATTGACAACTCTGCTTTTCCCGCCGAGTATGGGCGAAACTCCGGCTCCATCGTCAACATGGCCACGCGTTCCGGCACGAACACTTATCACGGCGAAGGTTTTGAGTTTATTCGTAACAACGATCTCGACGCCCGAAACTTTTTCAACACCGTGCCGAATCCGCAAGCCCCCTTCAAGCGCAACGAGTTCGGCGCTGCTTTTGGCGGTCCCATTAAGAAGAATAAGGCATTCTTTTTCTTCGCATATGAGGGGTTGCGCCAACATCAGAGCTTGACAGTCACTAGCACGGTACCAAGCCTAAACCAAATAGCGACCGTTACCTCGCCCGCAGTGGCCAGTCTGATCAAACTTCTGCCCGCCGCCAATTTCCATCAAGCCACGGATGCATCTGCGGCGCAGGCGGACTGGACGGGTTTCACCGGAGGCACTCTTGCCAACGTGAACCTTAACCAAGGTTCTGCCGATTTTGACTTCGACGTGCGCCAGCAGGATCGCATTCACGGCTACTATGTGGTGCAGAAGGATCTTCGCCAGGAACCTACGGCGGGCGGCGCAATTGGCGCTAATGTCCCCGGGTTCGGTGATACGCGCGAAGGTTTCCGGCATCTCGGCACGTTAAGCGAAGACCATACGTTCGGCCCGACTCTTGCTAATACAATTCGCATCGGATTCAACCGCATCCACCTCACATTTCTTCCGAATGGTTTCCTGGACCCCACGAAATTCAATATCGGCATGCCCGCAGGCTCTCCGGTCGCCAGCGGCTTGCCTTTTATCAACGTCGCCGGCGCTTTGGGCTTCGGTGGCCCAACAGGCGAGCCCCAAGGCCGCGGCGACACCACGGGTGTTTTGAATGACACTCTCAGCTGGCTTAAGGGCCGGCACACCTTTGCTTTGGGCGGAGAAATTCGGCGCGCTTA
>QHYL01000455.1 GCA_003224105.1 Acidobacteriota bacterium
AAAGCCTAAGCCGACGCTTGTACCGCCTTGCCCTTGTAGTAGCCGCAATGCGGACACGCCTGGTGCGGCTGCTTCATCTCATGGCAATTCGGACACTTGCCCAGTTGCGGCTTGGTTAGAAAATCGTTCGCCCGCCGTGTGCTGGTCCGTCTTTTGGAATGCCTCCGTTTTGGGTTAGGCATGACACTACACCTCGTTCCCGCCGCTTGGGCGGATTATATAGGGCTTTCGGCCCGGAAAAACTATTGTTTTTTCAGCCAGTCCTGCTTGAGACGCGCGAGAGAGGCCAGGCGGGGATCCGTGGCGTGGGTCTCGCAGCGGCACTCCTCGTGGTTCAGGTTGGCGCCGCAATTCGGGCACAGCCCCCGGCAATCGCTCTGGCAAATGGCCTTGATGGGAAGCGCCAGAAGCACCTGCTCTTTCAGCACGTCCGCCAAGAAAAGGCCATCTCCTTCATAAAAGCCAATATCCGTATCGTCATCCTTCAGCCGGTCCTCCCGGTGTTTGACGAGATTGGCGCCTTTCGGAAGCGGCGCGTAAAACAGGTCAAATGAGCTGCTCACTTCCTCGGCGACCGGTTCGAGGCAGCGCGCGCAGACCAATTCCATCTTCGTCTCAAAGTTGCCTTCGACGCGAATCTGGCCTTCCAGCAGTTCCGCGGTGGCGTTCACTTCCAGCGGCTCAATCTGCTTGATTTCTGCCGAATGGAAATCAATGCTGCCCGGAGCATAGGCTTTGTGAATCCGCAGCTTGCGGACAGCTAATTCCTTGACGTCCAGGAACATCTGCTCAGCGCCTCCGGCGCGCATGCTCATGCTTTACCATTATTCAGAGGGGTTAAGGCCAAGTCAAGAACGCGCATGCGACTTGCTGTTTTTGCGCCTTTTTCGTCATCCAGTACTTACTCGGTGTTTCCGTCCGCAGACTTCGCGCTTGATTGCATCGAAGCATTTCGCATGCGTCCCATCGGTTGCCGGGTAGCCGCAGTTCAGACAATCCCCTCATAGGGATCTTTTGGCCCCGCCAGCTTCTGCGAGCGGTACGTGTTCTCCAGGATTTCCAGAATTTGCGTCCGGTTTGTGTTCACGCGGGTCTCATTCTACGGCAATCTGGAAGCGTCGAACGGCGGGTGTTGTCTCAATGGTGCGGTGACGACTCAGCGCCCAATTCTCAAAGTGTGACGAGCCTGCTGAGAACGTCAGCCTCGTCTGTGGAGTGAGCAGAGCTTGCTCACAAGGCAGGCGAATCAAGCGCACCGTAAGTCTATTACCATCAACACGTTACAGCGAAAGCAGCCCAGGTGACTCAAGCGAATGGATCTTAGAAACCGCGGCGACAATGGGCCAAGAACCTGCAACATTTTTCCTTATGTACTAGTGCGGCCTGGGGGCTTTGCTCCAAGTTACGCATTATCCAAAATCCTGGGGGACTTACTCATGTTCAGCTCACGTTCCCGCAAGAGCTTCCTCGGAGCGCTCCTTTTGGCCGGACTCCTATTGTTGGGGGCCGCCACCGCGCAGTCGCAAGACGTCGGCCGCAAGATCGTAAAGAAAGTCATAGCTCAATACCCCGCCATCTTGAAAAGCAAAGGCATAGGCGGAATAGTCCGGCTAAAAGCGTTCATTAAACCCGATGGCTCGGTCAGGGACACTGAGGTTATTGGTGGTAATCCGATCCTCGCAGAAAGCGCGCAAAAGGCCGTACTTCAGTGGAAGTTCACACCGGCCAGTTCGGAGACCACGATGGAAGTCTCGGTGGTTTTCGATCCCCACTCCGACAATTAGCGCCAATCGGAACCCAACGAGCTAACAATTTTCACCAGGTCTGTTTTCGCCTTTCTCCAAAAGAAAAACCGGGCATTCTTCTTTAAGACTTAAAGAAGAATGCCCGGAAAGGTTCCGCTTCTTCGTCATTTATCGAGAAGCAGGTTCCCAAGAACGCGTAAACTAGAACTTAAGACGAAGCGACATTTGTAGAATGCGTGGCGAAGATACTGTCGACGTGCTTTGCCCAAAATGCAGGCTGTTGAGGTCCTGATCTCCGATAAAAAATACAGGGTGGTTGAGTAAATTGAACGCCTCCGTCCGGAACGACAACTTCATGCGTTCTGTTACGCGGAAGTCCTTCTGTGCCGACATGTCCCAATCGAAATACATTGGCCCGGTGAAGGCGTCAAGCTGCAAGTTGCCAACCTCGCCCGGCTGGGGATTACAGAATCCGCCAGTAACTGCGGGCGCGCAGGTCAAACCGTTCGACGCGGGCGCACCTGTTCCGTTCGGGCCGACCAGCTTCGGATTGATGATATAGACCACGCCGCCCGGCTGCACGAAGACCCCCATGTCGCCGCTAATCTGCTGATGGGCGAGCGTCGCGATAGCCGTGTTACGTGCCGAGCGCGATCCGCTGCGATTAAAGGTTGGCTGCGTTGACAGAATTGAGAACGGACTCCCACTTTGCCAAGTAAAAATGGATCCCGTTTGCCAACCGTCCAGCAAAAGGCTTAGGACCTTGCTGCTGGAGGACAAGCGGTGCCCCTTGCCGATTGGTAGTTCATAAGTGAAGTTCGCTTTGAACTGATGGTTGAAATCGAAGGGGGCCCGGCCTTTCTCCAGGAAGGGCCTGGCATTGTCAAGATAGGGCTGGAACCGGACTTGGTCGTTATTGACCGAGGTGCCGTAGTCCGTCAGCACCTTGCTGAACACGTAGTTTGCCTGGAAGTACAAACCACTGTTCAGACGACGACGGACCTCGACTAATCCCGCATGATAAGTCGAGAACGAAGCGTTCTTGAGGAGGTCGCCTCCGAGAATGAAGTCGTTGGGAGCGAAGAAACCTGGGCTAGGCCCGCAGCCAAACTCCTGATAAATGTGGGCCATGTCACCTACAAATCCGCTCTGGACGTCGTTGTTTAGGAATCCCAGTCCGCTGAAATCTGTAGGGCCCACAAACCCCAGTGCTCCGGGACCGCAAATATTAGGAAAGATAGTCAGAGCTTGGCTCCCTGGGAGGTTCGGGTTGAACAACGGGTTGAACTGGCCGCATTGGTCAGCTGT
Source organism: Acidobacteriota bacterium (assembly GCA_003224105.1). Taxonomy (GTDB): domain Bacteria; phylum Acidobacteriota; class Terriglobia; order Acidiferrales; family UBA7541; genus Acidiferrum. The sequence continues at coordinate 3,054 of QHYL01000455.1, forward strand.
ACCCGGTCCCGTGCAACGCGGATCGCTTGCAGGTGTTGCCAAAGCAATAAACCCATTGGACCTGGCCCGGTTGAAATCCGGAAGGAAACCGTTCGAGCCGATGATCACCTGGTTGACGTCGACCGCACGGAACAATCCGACGCCGTGATTGCCAATGTAACCGACAGTCAGGGAAGTGTTGGCGCCAAGATCGCGCTGGATACTCAGATTCCATTGCTCTACGTAGGGCGGTTTTAGATTGGGATCGATGGCATAGCCAACGTTATTCGGCACGCCTAGCACGTTTGCATTTTGAGAAAACGTAGTCGGAATCGAGAATGGAGGAACTGAAACAGCCACAGGATTGCTCACAGTCGGTCCAGCAAGGCCATTTGGAGCCGCTGTATTTGTTGTGGACAATCCCGGATTCGCTGAGAAGGCGTTCTCGGCAGCCGTAAAAAACGCATCGTTCACATTGTTCATGCTGAAGCCTGCACGAACTGCTGTCCTACCATTGCCAAACGGGTCCCACGCCAGCCCAATATTGGGCGAAAAACCTTTCCAATAAGAATGATAGAGTCCTCTTTTGCTCGGACCGCCTGCGAAGTCCACGGTCGCATCGCTGATCAGCGTCTGCGCCGCGGTCTGCCCCGATGGAATTACAGGTAGAAGAGTGAGTCCGTTCTTTTCATCCACCGGGCTGAAGTACTCCCACCTTACTCCGTAGCTCAGCGTGAGTTTTCGGCTGATTTTCCAGCTATCGCCCAAATAAAAAGCTAAATCATTCTGGCGAAAGTTTCGCCCCTCTGGCGCAAGGTTAACGTATCCGGACTTTTGACTGGTAACATTAAAGGTCTGCGAGATGTTGCTCAGAATTCCAGCTGTGGTCGCTAGTAATGCTTCCGCATTACCAAAATCCGCTGCGCTGATCAGCGCATTGGAAGGGGCTGGAAAGTCGCTCTGCGACGGAGTATTCGGATTTACCGCGCTGAATCCGAGCTGAAGATCAGGATAGATTCCAGCCGAATTCGTTTCAAAGATTGTCACTCGCTGCAACTGGGTACCGAACTTGAGGACATGATTTCCACGTTGCCAGCTGGCATTATCCTGCCAGGACCACGTGTGCGTGTTGCGTCCCTGTGGCTCGAAATTTGGATCGGGCCCCGTAAACGGAAACCCTCCGGCATCAATGATCGACCCCGAAGCAAAAGACTGGCTAGTCAGAAAGAAGGCCGGGGCAAGATCGAAGCCAAAACGGACTTCATTCGTCAGCGTGGGGTTGGGGTTCCAACGCCAGCTCGTGGAAAGAAACTTGATGTGATCATCGTTGAATGCCTTCGGAACGGTGTCGAAGCTGGTGTCGATGTCCGGGCGATCAAAATAACTCCGATTGTAGGACCACGTTCCGCTCAGAGTATTTCGGGCGTTTAAGTTGTAGTCTACGCGGGCCCCAACATTGTCCCGAGAAGTGTTACTCCGTGCATTGAACTGAAATCCAAACAGATTTACTCCATCTCCTACGCGGTTGTTGTTGGAAGTCTGCGGGACCCGCTTAATGAGTTGAAGCATAGCCGGATCAATGCTGAAAGGTGAATGGTTTGGAAGATTCAAGAGATCTTGAGTCACTGGCGGTCCGGAAGGCTGCCCCGTTGTCCCATCTACAGGTTGGTACGTAAAGGGTAATGAGGGCGTCGCCCCACTCAGAGCTGCCTGGATAGTAGGGCTCAGAACGACCGTGTCGTTAGGTCTCTGCGCTCGCTGCCGCTGAAATTCGTAGTATCCGTAAACAAAGAGCTTATCCTTCTTAAGCGGGCCGCCGATGTTTCCGCCTCCCTGGTTTTGCAGGAGCCCCGGCTTTGCAACTCCGCTCGCATCGTTGAACCAATCGTTCGCCTTCCACGCGTTCGTCCTGTAGAACCAAAACCCATCACCGTGCCAGGTGTTGGTCCCCTGGGGAGTCACAAGGCTAACACTTGAAGCGCCGCCCTTTTCCACATCACCATTTTGCTGAGTCACGGTGAATTCCTGCGCCTGACTCAAGAAGGGCGAGTTCGGCGTAAAATCCAGGTCGTTTTCACGAATGAAGTTGTCTTGAATGTTGATCCCATCCAGTGTCATGCTTGAAAAGCTGGATCGTTGCCCGTTAATTGTGGTCTCGGCAATTCCGCCCGGACCGCTGTTCGCGACTCCTGCTTGGAGGCTCAAAAGCGCGAGAGGGTTCCGATCCAGAATTGGCAGGTCTTCAATCTGTTTCTTTTCCGTGGTGCTGGTAATTTCGGCGCTGGTGGTGTTCACAATTTCAGCCCCGGCTTCCACCGTCACCAATTCGGTTGTCGCACCCACTTCTAGTGTTATAGCGGGCACCGAATACTGCGTAGCGGCATCCAGCTTGACGTTGTCCACCACCCCGGCCTTGAACCCTGCTTTGGTCACGGATACCCGGTAGTATCCATTATCGATGCTCTGAAATTGGTACCCTCCGTTTGACCCAGTTGTCGATGTATAGCTGAAGTTGGTGCTAACATTGCTGAGCGTAACTGTGGCACCATCCACCGGCAAACCTTGACTATCTATGACCGTTCCGACGATTGAGCCTCTTGAGGATTGTGCTGAAACTGGCCCCGCCCACAAAAGCAAGAAGGCAGTGAGCAAACTGAACAAGAATCTACGCATGATCTAAATTATCCCCCTCGACCGAGCGGAAGCGCGGCCGCTTAAATTTTCCTAAGTTGGCAAATTCCACTTCGCAATGCTTGAGAACTATACAATGCGGATAATGCAAGGCGATTGCCATAGGACATTTCTTACTTCTCGCGTAATCTGAACGCCCACAAGCACTTAGGATGAAACCCCACACGTCGCGCGCAGGCGAAACGGGAATGACTCTATTAATTGGAAAGAGATATGAAGATATGGATTCTTGAGGTTATTCCTTTGGCATAAGGACGAGGGTTAACCACATCTGAAACAGGATCCGCCGGCCTCAACAGTGCCGCCGCTAGTGCTGTGCAACTCCGCAATACAACCAACGGGGCAAGGGATCAACGGGAATGTTGGAATAGCGGGCAATTTCTTCACAGAACTAGTACCTGGCAGATATGCCTCGTTTTGCAGGATTTCGGGGCAAAACACTGATTCCTAAGGCTTTAGTGTAACATTGAAACCTAGCTTCCTTTGGCTCCATTCGTGCCGTTTTCCTCGGCCCCGCTCAAAAATCGAATGAAATGGAGGAATCCCATGCGATTCCGCACTGCACTCAGCCTAGCCACGCTGTTTGTTGTATGCTTTACTGTAGCCTCTTGGGCGACACCGGTTCCTGATCAGTTGCTCCCAACGAGGTCGGCTCCAGCCCCCGACAACCCATCCCAATCGGGCAAAATCGCGTCGATTGGCGACGCGGCTTTTTCCCTCGAGATCACCCAGGGTCAGGAACGAAAGACAATGGAATTCCTGGTGGACGATGACACCAAAGTGGAAGGCAAACTCCAGGTTGGCTCCCAGGCCACAGTGGAGTATCGCTCCGCGGATGGCAGAAACATCGCAGTTCGCGTCGTTGTCAAGACTGCTTCGGCTTTCAAGGCACGGTGAGTTGAAAGAAAAAAACGGATTCTTCGAGAACGAGTAACAAGCATTCCTTAGTTCAACTTGGCCGCACGCGCCCAGCCTCTCGCGGTCCATTTTCATTTCTTGGATTGAGGAGCCCAGATGCGCACGACTCTGAAAATAGTCCTGCCCCTGATCGTGAGCGTCGGCAGCGTGTCTCTTGTTTTCGCCGGTTACCAAGTAAGGAACCAGCGGCGAATCTTACGCAACGATCTCGCGCGCCGCGCCGAGATCCTGGCCGATAGCCTCCAGGAGAGCGTCGAGCGCGAACTTGGCAGAGGTCAGGAGCGAAGCCTGCACCGCTTCGTCGAGCGGTATGCCAAACGCGAACATCTCAAAGGAATCGCCATCTACGATACGGCAGGCCATTTGCTTGCCATTACGCCAGGACTCGAGCCGGCCCTGCCTTTGCACCCTGACGCCGTAACAAAAGCCATACACGACGACAAAGGAGCGGGTGAGTTTCTACGCCCTGAGCAGACCTCCGCGCCACAAGTGAGCGATGCGGTTCCGGTCCATGCGTACGCTATGCCGCTGCATCGCGACAACGAGGTCGCGGGAGCACTGCTGCTGATTCACGAAACCGAGTACATCGATCTGCAAGTCTCGCATACGCTGCGCGATGCTCTTCTGAATGCGCTGATACAAACCTTGCTGATCAGCCTCCTTGCGCTGGTGCTTGTCCGCTGGACATTCACCGAGCCGCTCGCTCGTACAGCAAAATGGGTGCGCACGCTGCGGACAGGGCAACCCAATCCGCCTCCGGCGCTGCTGCAGGGCGAAGTCATGGAGCAGTTGCACCATGAGGTCACGCACCTCGCCAGGGACTTGCATTCCGCGAGAGCGGCGGCCGAAGTAGAAGCACGCTTGCGCGATTCGAATGCCTCTTTGTGGACCGCTGAACGTTTGCGGGTCAGCCTGCGCGACAGGCTTCAGGACCAGCCCCTCTTCGTCGTCTCGAACCGCGAGCCATACATGCATGTGCACGATGGCAACAAGATGATCAAAATGCTCGTGCCCGCGAGCGGTGTGGTCACCGCTCTCGAACCGGTTTTGCTGGCGTGCAACGGCACATGGGTCGCCAATGGCTCCGGCAGCGCCGACCGCGAAATTGTGGATGCCCACGACCACCTCCGTGTTCCCCCGGATCGCCCCAGCTATACCCTGCGCCGCATCTGGCTCACGGATGAAGAAGACAAAGGCTACTACGATGGATTTTCGAACGAAGGCCTTTGGCCGCTCTGCCACATCGCCCACACGCGCCCCATTTTCCGTCCTGAAGACTGGCTGCAATACCAGCGCATCAACCAGCGCTTCGCCGACGCCGTTTTGCAGGAGATGGCGGACGTGGACTCGCCAATTCTTCTGGCGCAGGATTACCACCTCGCATTGGTTCCCAAAATGGTTAAAGAGGTCCGCCCTGACGCACGCGTCGCCATTTTCTGGCACATTCCATGGCCCAATGCGGAAGTCTTCGGAATCTGTCCGTGGCAGCGCGAACTCATTGAAGGATTGCTCGGTGCGGACTTGATCGGCTTCCACATCCAATCGCACTGCAACAATTTCCTCGAGACGGTGGACCGCGCGCTGGAAGCGCTCACCGAGTGGGACCGTTTTGCCGTAAGCCGCCAAGGGCACGTCACGCGCGTGCGCCCGTATCCGATTAGCGTGGCTTTTCCAGAAAATTCCCGGCCAGACGTCGGTTCAGTTAACGCTGGCGCGCTGCGTGAGGTCCTGTGCGACGAAATAGGAATTGAGGCCACGCATCTGGGAGTCGGCGTGGACCGCGTGGACTATACGAAAGGAATCCTGGAGCGTTTTCGTGCCTTAGAAAGGTTCTTCGAGCTGAATCCCGGCTACCAGCAGCGTTTTACCTTCGTGCAAATTGGCGCCCCCAGCCGGACCGATATCGAACGCTACAAGAACTTCCTTGACGAGGTCAGCTCAGAAGCAGACCGAATCAACGCCCGCTTCCAGACCTCACGGTGGAAACCCATTGTCTTTCGCAAGAAACACCATTCGCATGAAGAGATCGCCCGCTTCTATCAGGCCGCTTCCCTTTGCATGGTCACCTCTCTGCACGATGGGATGAACCTGGTCTCCAAGGAGTTTGTGGCTTCCCGCGAGGACGAACGCGGGGTCCTCATCCTGAGTACTTTCGCCGGGGCGGCACACGAGCTGTCCGATGCCCTGCTCGTGAACCCCTACGACATCGCCCAGCTCGCCCGCACCATTCACCGGGCGCTGGAGATGCCCGAGCAGGAACAGGCCGAGCGCATGCAGCGCATGCGCCACACTGTGCGGCAACACAACGTCTACCGCTGGGCCGCTCATCTCCTTTCTGACCTGACCGAGATTCGAATCGAGCTAGTGGAACGCGTGGGAGCTTAAGTAGGGGCGCGAACGGGACCGGCTAACTCGTCGGCGCGGCCCTGCATCTTAAACCGCGTTCGCCTTCGCGCATCTAAGGATGGAGAGGATTGCAGAATTGAACGTCTCCGAAACACCCTTCGACTTCGTAACCGCCTCCTACCTCACGCGCATCGGAAATCAATCAGCTGGAACTCTCGCGGAGTTATTGACCGGCCTCGAACACTGCAGCGACGCTTCCATCTTTCATCACACGTTCCAAACCCTGGGAACCCACCATTTCCTCACGGAAGGGTTCTCCAACGATTTCGCGCAATGGACGCTCTCCTCCACAAACCGAAACGACCTGGCCGAGCAGCTCGCGACCCTCGATATTCGCGATTACACCTCGATTGCCGCCCTGCGGAGCGATCTTTGCCGCGTGGTCCGCGATTTCTGTGCGGCACAACCGCAATTTGCATCGCAGTCGGGCCTCGAGCGGTTCTATTTTTGCGAAAGCTTGGAAGTGACCGTGCACCTTGGCCGCAGCGCACGCAACCTCGATGAATTTCGCGAAGGGCTCCAGCACCTCAGCCACGCTGGCTTCTACTTTCATTTCATTTCCTCAAGGTTGCGTCTCCAGCTCCAAACCAATGACTTTTCGCACTGGCTCTCCGCCAGTCTCGGACTACGAACTCTTGCCGACAGCATCAATCACATTGATGTCTACACGAACACGCTGGACAGTGCGCGCGCCAAAATGCTCCGCCTGATTGACCGGGAAAGGAGAAAGGTATGACCGAAGTCCTGGCGGCGAACCGCATTCCCCTGGAAAATTACGCGGACGTGGTCGGCGCGGGCGAAATCGAGGAATTGCGCGCTCTGGCCAAACCGCTGCGCGGCCGCAGCATCGAGATGATCAACTCCACCGCGGTGGGAGGCGGCGTCGCGGAAATTCTTAACCGCCTCGTGCCTCTCGCGGAAGAACTCGATCTCAACATTCGCTGGGACGTGATGAAGGGCGCGGAAGAATTCTTTGACGTTACGAAATCCTTCCATAACGCTCTGCACGGCGAGCCTTACCAGGCCCAGCCCCGGGATTTTGAGGTTTTTCTTTCCTACAACGAGCAAAACCGCGCCACGCTCCCGCTCGATGCCGAATTCATGGTCATTCACGACCCGCAACCCGCCGCGCTGATTGACGCGCGTCAGCCCGGTTCGAATCATTGGGTCTGGCGCTGCCACATTGATTTGTCGCACCCCAACCGCGCGGTCTGGGACTTCCTCGAAAAATTCGTCTCCCACTATGACGGAGCGATGTTTTCTTCTCCCGAATTCTCCCGCCAGCTCTCCATAGCGCAATATCTCTTCTACCCCGCCATCGACCCTCTTTCTGAAAAAAATTGTCCTCTGGAGCAGGAATTCATCCAGCAAGTTCTACAACGCTATCAGATTGATCCCCAGCGCCCGATCTTGACGCAGATTTCGCGCTTCGATCGCCTGAAGGATCCCGTCGGCGTCATCCGCGCTTACAGAATCGTGAAACGGTATTTCGATTGCCAACTCGTCCTCGCGGGCGGCAGCGCTTCCGACGACCCGGAAGGCGCGCTCGTTCTTAAAGATGTCCTGCGCGCTGCCGAACACGATCCTGACATTAAAATCCTGGAACTGCCTGCCTGGGCGCCTCGGGAAGTGAATGCGCTTCAATGCGCCTCCACCATCGTGATCCAAAAAAGTCTGCGCGAAGGCTTTGGCTTGACCGTCTCGGAAGCGCTTTGGAAGAAAAAGCCCGTCGTGGCTTCCGCGGTTGGCGGCATCCCCGCGCAAATCATTCACAAACACACCGGACTTCTTGCCCACTCCGTGGAAGGCACGGCCTACCAAATCCGTTTCTTGCTTTCCCATCCGGAAATCGCCGCAAAGCTCGGCGAACATGGCCACGAACACGTAAAAGAAAATTTTCTCATCACGCAAAAATTGAAGCGCTATCTCGCCTTGTTCTTGATGCTCGACCGGCGTCCATGAATCTGGAGAGATGCGGCTGCTCATACCCCCGATGGCAACTCCTCTTCGCAAATCCTCATCTAACTTCGAAAGCAGAAGCCTCCCCTGGCCCCGGCCATTCCTGCTTTTTTTGCTCCAACTTTTTTTGTCCAAGGAGAATCCCGTATGAAGCGTGTTGCTCTACTCTTGTGCTTGGCATTCTTGGCAGGGGCAGGTTGGCTTGTGCCGCTGGCTTCGGCGCAGGATCATTTTCAGATCGGCGCCTATGGCGATTACTTCCGCATCGACCAGACCGGCACAAACATGGCGGGACTGGGAGGGCGTGTGGGCTACAAAATGTTCTCTCACGTCATGTTTGAAGGAGAAATGAGCTACGACTTCGACCAAGGCTTCGTCGAGCGCTGCGTGGGCACGGGCTGCGCCGTCTCTGTGGCGAACAGCAACCTCAAAGTCCTGCACGGGCTTGGTGGATTCAAGTTCATTGGGGGCCGTCATGCAATTCGCCCCTTCCTGGCAGTCAAGGGCGGGTTCATCAATTTTCAATTGAATCCCAAGCCGGCGAGCTTCGGCCAGTTTACGAGTTCCGTCCAGAACCTTCGCGCAAACAACGTCAGCGGTGTCCTGTATCCTGCTTTGGGAGTCGAAGGGCATCTCGGCCCCATCGGTCTGCGCTTGGAAGGAGGCGACGAGATGTATTTCGCAGGCGCCACACACCACAACGTCCGGCTGGCCTTCGGCCCCTTCCTTCGCTTCTAGGGAGCTGGGAATCAGCTCCGGACACTTTAAACAAATCAAGAGGGAGACGTCGCTCCAGCGAATCTCCCTCTCTTTTTTCGAGCTAACTTTCCCGGTGCAGAATCAGGCAGCCCGCAATCATGTCATGCAGCGCCTGTTTTTTCTCCGTGAAGCCCGCCATGATGAATCCGATGAACGCGGGCACCATATTCGTCACAATCTTGGCGAAGTGCCTTCCTGTTGCGCGCCAAAAGCCGACGCGGCGGCCCTCCATGTCGGTGACGACGAGGCCCAGAGCCTTTTTGCCCACTGTCGCCTGCCATTCCGAACTTTCCATCAGCGCGTGATAGAGCCAAGTGATTACCAGGCTTGCCGCCGCAAACAAAAAGAATACCGCGATAAGGACCCAGACCCCGTTTTCGTTCCAATCTTCTTCAGGATGGATTTCGCTCAAGAATGCGCCGAGACCGGTCAGAAAGAACAACGGAATCGCGAGAACACAAACTCCCAGCACGATCACAACACTGTCTATGAGGTACGCCAGAAAGCGCAGCCAGAATCCGCCGTATTCGACGCGAGGAACCGTCGCTACTTGCGCGTTCATCGGGCGCACAATCGCTGCCGCGGTCGAGAAGGCCAGCCCGCAAGCCGCACAGAACATTGCCCCATCCGCCAACAGCGCACCGCACTTGGAACAGTACACGGACTCCCCTCGCTTTCAGCTTCTCCCGAACTCAGGCAAACCTAGTGCGGCAATCCTACTTGCAAGCTTTGCAGCCCGTCAATTGACATAGTCAGGTTGGACTAGTCCACTCTGACTACCGACACCTCCGCCGTAGTCCTTCAATCTCCGAAGCGCTCGCGGTGCTGGCGCAGCAAAAATTGATCGGTCATTCCGGCGATGTAGTCGCACACGATGACGTGGCGCGGTCCCGTCCTTGCAAACTCCTCGTAGGAAGCGGGCATGGAGCTCGGCTTCTCCAGGTAATAGGAAAAAAGTCCTTCCAAATATTTTGTGGAACGGTCGCGGTCTTCGGTGATCGCCGGATGATTGTAGATGTGAGCAAATAGAAATCGCTTAAGCCCTTTGTTACTTGCTGCAGCCTCTTCGCTGAACCCAGCGAGCCGCTTCGGAGCGCGCCGAACATCCTCCGTCGAAGAGACACGGTACGCCAGCACGCGTTTCTGCGTGGACTCAATGAGGTCCGTCGCTAGAGAATCCAGAACGTGCTTGAGCGCCTCGTTGAATTTTAATTTCTCGCGCGCGTCCGGATGGGCTGCCTCCACCGGTGCGTAAGCAGCGCCAAAAAGCGGAACTTCATTGCACAGGACCTCAAGATCGAGAAGTCCCGCTTCCAGCGCGTCATCGATATCTGCCGTGTTGTAAGCGATTTCGTCTACCCAATCAATCAGTTGTGCTTCGAGCGGCGGGCGCAAATCGAGCAGATATTCTCGAAGCTGCGGAAATTCCGCCTCAGAATAATCGCGCGAGTGTTTGATGATGCCCTCGCGCACTTCAAACGTGAGATTCAGTCCGGGAAAATCTAAGTAGCGCTGTTCGAAATGCTCGACGATGCGAAGCGCGTGCAAATTGTGGTTGAAACGCCCGCCATGGGCGCTCATCAATTCGTCCAGCTTGCGTTCGCCCGCATGCCCGAACGGCGGATGGCCAATGTCGTGAACCAGGGCCAGCGCTTCAGCAAGTTCCGTATTTAATCCCAATGCCGCGGCCACGGTTCGGGCAATCTGCGCCACTTCGAGCGTGTGCGTCAGGCGATTGCGGAAATGATCGGAATAACGGGTGGTAAAAACCTGCGTCTCCAGGGGGCCAGAGGGGGAAGAGTTGCGATGGTCCGCTCCATCTCGTTCCGAAGAAGCGCGCGCGTTCCGTCGGACCGCCGGGGACTTCAGGACTTCGGCGAAATCGAATCCAGCCCGCGGTCAGCTTGTTCCGCGATGTTCGTGTCCGGAAACTCTTTCTTAATCTGCTGATAAATGTTGGCGGCTTCTTTAGGATTCGAGTCGCGCAGGGCGCGGGCAAGCTCCAGGAGCGCGAGCGGACGCGGCACAAGGACGCTGGGCTTGTCGGCAAGAGCGCGAAGAAGTTTGGCGGCGTCATCCGGCTTGCCGGTACGCGCGTAAATGATGGCCATTTGATATTGCGCCATGGCCGCGAGTTCCTTGTCGCTGCTGCCGCTGATCTTTTTCAGTTCTTCAAGAGCCTGGCTCTGCCGCTCCAGGTCTTCCAGGCAAAGCGCAGCGTAATAGCGAGCGAGTTTGCCGGGATTCGTGGAGGAATAGGAATCAGCGAGCTTCGTGAACTTGCTTAAAGCATCTTGCGCGCGCGCTTTTTCGTCCGGATAGGTAGGCTCATTGGGGTCCGGAGGATTGAGATTCGTGGCGCCTGCAACGCGCCCCTGATAAGCTTTCACGGCCGCGTCAAAGGCGACGGAAGACTGCGCGGTTTGGCGATCGATATAAAAATGCCATCCCGTGTATCCGATGACGACCGCGAGTGCAACGGCGATAACAATGCCCGCAAACTGGCCGTGCGACAAAACCGCTTCGGCGCCATGCTCGATGGTTTCCTTGATTTTGTCTTGTTTCAGCTCTTTGCGCGAAATATGTTCCGGCAAACCCGTTCTCCTGAATGGTTTCGAACATGCCATCGTAACACAACACAGCACGCGCAAGCCGATCGAGTCCTTCGCAGGATTTAAAGCTTGATTTACTCTTCAGGTAGAAAAGTTTCGAGCAAGCTCCCCAGCCGTTCGAACCGTGCTAGTTTGGAACCATGAAGACGGCTTGCATTCACTGCGGCGCGGAACATTTACTTAAAGACACGGAGTTCGGCGGGCACACGAAAGTGCAGTTCAAGTGCTCAAAGTGTGGAAAGACAACGATTGTGGAAATCAAGCGGCGCACCGATGCCACCGTGGTGATGACACCGCTCCCCTCCTTTGCCCGCGCCGATGCCACAAGTTCGAATCTGAACCTGCCTCCTTCCGATCCCGGCCTGAAGCTGCCTGCAAACAAAAATGTGGTTCTCAGCATTCTTTCCGGCCCTTCCAAGGGCCAGAGCCACACGCTGACCAGGCCGCGCGCGGTCATGGGCCGCAAAGGAGCGGACGTCGCCTTGAGCGATCCGGAAATTTCCCGGCACCACTGCTTGCTGGAAGTGCGAGACACTTACATCAATCTGAAGGATATGGATTCGACCAACGGAACTTTCTATGAGGAAGAGCGGGTGCGCGCGGCAATGCTGTCGGACGGCGCTGAGTTCCGCATCGGCAACAGTTTGATTCGCGTGAGCTTCCAGGCAAAATAGCCGGCACTTTGCCACAAACTTGGCAGCCTCCCAGGGCCCGCCGGCAAATTGGATGTGCGATACTACCGCCGAATCCAAGCCTTGGATCAGAGATGAATCGCCTCTCCGTTTGTCTGATTACTTTGAATGAGGAGCGCAACTTGCCGCGCGCTCTATGCTCCGTTCAGGGTATTGCCAATGAGATCGTCGTGGTGGACTGCGGAAGCAGCGACCGCACGCAAGAGATTGCGCGAGAACATGGGGCCCGCGTCATCGCACGTGCGTGGACGAATTTCGCGGAGCAAAAAAACTCGGCAGCCGCAGCGGCAACCCATGACTGGATCCTTTCGATGGACGCCGACGAAGAGGTGAGCCCAGAACTTCGGGAATCTCTTCTTGCGTGGAAGCAGCAAGAATCACAAATCGCTGTCTATGAGATTGCGCGGTGCGCGTGGTACCTGGGAGCTTGGATCAAGCATTCGGGATGGTATCCGGATCGGCAGCGGCGTCTTTACCGGCGGGACGCAGCCCAGTTTTGCGGAATCGTGCACGAGTCTTTGCGGTTTGAAGGCTCACCCGGACGGCTGCGGGGGAACTTGCTGCATTACACGATGAATTCGTTCGCCGAGCACGAGGACAAAGTGGAACGCTATACTACGCTCGCTGCCCGCCAAATGTACGATGCCGGAAAAAGAAGCTGGCGCGCTGCAATGTGGCTGGCCGCGCCGTGGTCTTTCTTCAGCACTTTTCTCCTGCGTGGCGGCTTTCTGGACGGTTATCGCGGCTGGCTCATCTCGCGGATGGCTGCGCGCAGCGTGTGGCTGAAATTCAAGAAACTCGGAAGACTCGTTGCCACAGAGCGATGCGGCAACAACATGCAAACGCCATGAGGGTGCTCTACGTAGACCTCGAGCGCGAATGGCGCGGCGGCCAAAGCCAGGCGCTACTGACGTTGCTCGGCCTGCGCGAGCGCGAAATCCAGGTGGAACTCGTAGCGGCATGCGATTCGCCGCTGGCCACGCGAAGCCGGGAAGCGGAGATTCCCGTCCATAGTGTGGGAAGGTTGGGCCTGCGAGCGCGGGCGGCCGCCGAAATCCGCAGACTGCTGGCGCGGCGGAGCTTTAACCTTGCACACTTGAACGAGCCTCATGCGTTGACGGCGGCCTGGCTGGCAGGAGACCACAAGAATCTGCCGCTTCTCTTGTCACGCCGGATTGGTTTTCCATTGAGAAAGGGGTGGGTTTCGCGGACGCGATACGCGGCGGTTGAACGGTTTGTCGCCAACAGCAAGAATGTCGCGCAAAGCCTGATGGATTGCGGAATTGCCCCCGAACGAATTTCCATTGTGAATGAAGGAGTGAAAATTCCCGCGCTGCCCGCCTGGGAGCAAAGAAACAACGCACGGCGCCATTGGGGAGTGACGGATGGAGAATTTTTGTTTGGCTGCGTCAGCGTGTTTGTTCCAGAAAAAGGCCAACGGCATTTGATTGAAGCGCTGGCGACCGTCGCGAAAACACAACCTGAGGCGCGTCTTTTGCTGGCGGGCGATGGTCCATGCCGTGGAGAGTTAGTTGCGCTCGCAAAGCGACTAGGTCAATCGGAGGCCGTGATTTTTCCCGGATTCGTGAACAACGTCGCCAGTGTCTACGACGCACTCGACGCCTTTGCCTTCCCTTCTGAATTCGAAGGCCTCGGAACCGCGTTGCAAACAGCAATGGCCGCCGGCCTGCCGTCCATCTCGACGAGCCGGGGAGCGTTAGCAGAAGTCGTGGATCACGAGCGAACGACCTTAGTCGTTGAACCAAACGGAAAGGAATTCGCTGCGGCTATGTTGCGATTATTGACTGACTCAGGCCTTCGAAAGAAACTCAGCGAAGCAGGCCGGCGCGAAGTACAGGAACGATTTTCCGCGGAGCGAATGGTGGACTGCACGATCCACGTCTACGAAGACGTGCTAGAGAAGCGGCGCAGCCGATGAAAGTCAGCGGGACGTGCCGTAAAAAGCTTGAAGCGCCTGGTAGCCCTGTGAGGGCCGCCAAGCGCTTCAACCTTGATACTTTTGCGCTAGTAAACTGACTTCTCTCTTTGTTCCAGGCGTTCGCCTCCGATCCGCTCGCCGCTCTGCGTCAAGCTATTTGGGGGATTGAACAACCCATCGCCCTTTCGGGTTGAGGAACTCCACGCCAACTGCAAAGCCTTCGCTTTGCAGGCATTGGCAGTAGGCTACTCGAGCCGAGGAGCGAAACTCTCCGGTGCGCGAGGCGAACTTCAATGGCTCGCCCGGTTCCCAGCGTCGCACGCTGACCACCCGCGCGCCGCGCGCGCTCACGTTTTCCGTAAATGTCGATTCCAAACCCGGCGCATCGCGGTGCCCGTCGATGAGCACGGGGATTTCCATCAAAATGCGCTTCTCCGCCCGGTGAAACGTGAATTTGGTCGTGAGCGGCATTTCGAATGGTCATCCTCACAGGCACGCGGCGATTCGCGCGAGATTTTGCACACTGCTCCGTCCGCCGTGCTTCATGAGGTACAGGGCGCGGTCGGCGGAGCCGAGAAGTTTTTCCGGCGTGTCGCCGTCTTCAGGAAAAGCGGCCACACCAGCGCTGACCGACAGCGCGGGAGCTTCGGTTTCGGAAGCCAGGCGTTCGCGGATGCGGGTAACCACTCGCGTGGCAATGTCTTTCCCCGCTTCCGGCAAAACCAGCGCGAATTCGTCGCCGCCATAACGCGCCGGCGTATCGATGGCGCGCGAGTGATTGCGCAGAACTTTTCCGATGCGAACCAGCGCGCGGCTGCCGGTTAGATGGCCGTACTGATCGTTGATGATTTTCAGGCCGTCCATATCGAAGAGCACCACGCTGAAGGGCCGCTGCGTGCGGCGCGAACGGTCGAGTTCCGCTTCCAGCACGCTGATGAGACGGCGATAGTTTGCCAGACCAGTCAGCGGATCACTGACCGCCATGGTGCGTACTTGCTCGAACAGGCGGGCCTGGTCGAGCAAAGCGCCGGCGAGCATCACCACATAGCTGAACGTTTTGCTCAGTTCCGCAAGAAAGAAGGGTCCATCAAAAAGCTGGCGCGAAAACGCCGCGGACACGTGGCAGACCGCGTTCAGCGAAGCCACGATAAACAGCGCGTAGTCGAAAAGGCTCGCGCTGCTTTTTTTGTCCTTTTCATTCTTGATGCGCTGGCGGAAGCAGGCTGCCGCGGCCAAATAAAGCGCCGCGGGAAGCAGGTCCCAGGGACGAGACAGGATGTTTTTTGCATTCGCCACCGGCGCAGAGGGGGCAGCAAGAAACGCGGCACTCGTCAAGTACGCGGCTAAAGCCACAACCAGCAGAACCGCGGCGGTTTCCTTGCTGGGCTTGCGCGCCGTGGGCATATAGCGTTCCACGGCCAGTGCCGCAAGCAGCAGAACCGCTAGCAAGGTCCGGCTGACCATCCACCCTAGCGGAACTTTCGAAAGGACCAGCGTCCCGTTGTTGAGCGCATCGTTGAATCCAAAATAGCCGATGGTCTCGATGATTCCGGAAAGCGCAAACCCGAAGGAAAGAATCAGCGCAGTGCGGTCGTGTGTGCCGCGGAAGCGCACCAGGGCGTTAGCGGCATAGCAGTAGCAGAGAAGCGTCCCGCCCACTTCCAGGTAAAGATAAGCCTGTGGCGAAGCTGCAAGGACAGTTTGCCTTGAATAAAAGATTGCCGCAAATAGGAGAGTCACCAGGGTGAGGCCGCCAGCGATTACTAGGCGCGAGCGAAGGTTCCGGGCTGAAAGCGCTTGGCGGCTGCTTCCGAGAAACCCGAGGATACTGGCCCAACTCCCCACAAAATCCCCCAAATGCCGAAGAAAAACGGCCAACTAGCAGAGAAAGCAAGTTTGTGCCCTTTCTGCCAATCAAAAATGCTTCCCCGTAAGTTGTTGGAAAAAAATGGCTTAAAGCGAGTTTGGAGAGAGGCGTGAAACTGAGTTCCAAGAGGCGAGACAGTACGAGGAGCGACAAATCTCCAGTCTGAAACGCCTATCACTTTTGTTTCGTTAGAGTTACCGGGCAACGGGGCAGTATCACTGAGACTCCCAAGGATTTCTCAGGTTGAGACAGTCTCAGGGATTGAAACACAAGCCGCAAACTAGCTTGCGGCGCGAGCTAGTCAACCAATCAAAGTAGTTTGTACTGCAAAGTGGGCTGAACTAACAATGTTCTTGGGTTTCCTGGTGTTCGATAACATTTTGCCATGGGCGAAGAAGAGGCTTCCCGGCCTGGCTGGGATTTAAGACACCGATTAGGTGATCGGCGTTCCCGGGAGTTGGGCCAAGGGAACGGCGAAGGCTGGGACCCTAGATAGCAGGCTTGGGCTTAGGTGGAGGGAGTTCACGAGCCACAACGGTATCGGAAAAGCCGGAAGTTTTGTGCGAGCCGTCGCAAAAGGGCTTGTTCGAAGAATGACCGCAGCGGCAGAGCGATACGGTCGTGCGCCCTGCAAGGCCGAAAGGCACCCCCTGCGGATCGACGATTTCAAAATCGCCCTCGACGCGGATGGAACCGTTGCTGTTGACGGTAATTTTAGTTGCGGCCATTTTTTCCCTCTCGAACAAAGTATGCCTTCAAGCGCGGACCGGGAACAAGCGGAAATGAAAAGGTGCCCGCGCTCGGCGGACTCCTTTCGATACTGGAAGGTCCCAGCGGCTAATACTTTGGAACGGACGGATCGACCTCGTCCGACCAGGCGAGGATGCCGCCCTTCATGTTGAGAACTTTGCGGAAACCGGCCTTGCGCAAAAAGTCCACGGCTTCGGCGGAGCGCTTGCCACTGCGGCAATGCGCAACGATTTCGCGTGAAGAATCCAATTCGTGCACGCGCCGCGGCAATTCGCCCAGCGGAATCAAATGCCCTTTTAGATTGCAGATCTGGTATTCGTGCGGCTCGCGCACATCGAGAATGAAAAGATCATCTCCGCGGTCGAGACGCGCCTGCAATTCGCGTGGAGTGATTTCCGGGACCTGTATATTCGGGGCGGGAGCTTCTTCGCCGCGCACGCCGCAGAATTCGTAATAGTCGATGAGCTTCGTAATCGTGCGATTCGAGCCGCACATCGGGCACTTGGGATTTTTGCGCAGCTTGAGTTCGCGGAAGCGCATTCCCAGCGCGTCAAACAAAAGCAGGCGGCCAATGAGATTGTCGCCACTGCCGAGAATCAACTTGATGGTTTCCATAGCCTGAATGGAGCCGACGATTCCCGGGAGAACGCCAAGCACTCCGCCTTCGGCGCAGGAAGGCACTAAACCTGGCGGAGGCGGTTCCGGATAGAGACAGCGGTAGCACGGGCCATCGGGCATGCCGAAAACCGTGGCTTGCCCTTCGAAACGGAAAATCGAGCCGTAAACATTGGGCTTGCCGAGGAGGATGCACGCATCGTTGACAAGATAGCGGGTCGGGAAATTGTCGGTGCCATCTACGATGATGTCGTAATCCTTGAAGAGTTCGAGGGCATTCGCACTAGTCAATTGCGCTTCGATGGATTGAATCTGAATGTCCGGGTTGAGATTGGAAAGACGCGCCCGGGCGGCCTGGCTTTTAGGCTTGCCGACGTCGCTGGTGCCAAACGTGACCTGGCGCTGAAGATTGGTGAAATCCACGACGTCGAAGTCGACGAGGCCGAGTTTGCCCACACCAGCGGCCGCAAGATATAAGCCGAGTGGCGCGCCGAGTCCGCCCGTACCGATCAGCAAAACTTTGGCGTTTTTCAGCTTGAGCTGCCCCTCCATGCCAACTTCCGGCATGATGAGATGGCGGCTATAGCGAAGAATTTCTTCTTTCGAAAGCGTGGCAGCCGGCTTCGTTCCGGGCTGCGCTTGAGTGGTTGTAGCCATTGCGATTCCCTGCCCTTCTGGATTCCTCCAGAATATCAAAAAACGGAAGCGGAAAAGCCTTCGCTATAAATTTGAAATCAGCGAGAAGCAGACGTACCGAGTCGA